>JANOOV010000447.1:0-11857 GCA_031421535.1 Gammaproteobacteria bacterium | reverse complement strand
GGAATGAACTCAAATGCAAACTCAGGCTGGTAGTAACGTTTTTTATTTGGTGCGACCACAAAGCGGAATGCTGCTGGGTGAGGCGCTGAGCAATCGAGAAGTAGTATTGATGAGGGGGCTGTTATGAAGCGAACAACACCGGAATTGAATAAGGTATGGGGCCGTACACTGCGTGCAGCGCTCATGATTTTACCGCTGAGTTTGAGCGGTTGCTTCGACGACAAAAAGACCGATCCCCCGTCGGCGGACAGCTTCGGTCTAGCGGTCAGCGTGACCGGCAGCGGTAGTGTGAGCAGCAGCCCGACCGGCATCCTGTGCCCGGGCGATTGCAGTGAAACACTCGCCGCCGGAGGCACTATCACCCTGACGGCCGCCCCGGCCAGCAGCTCCACGTTTACCGGCTGGGGCGGCGACTGCAGCGGCAGCACTCCAAGCTGCACCCTCACCATGAGCGCGAGCCGTGCGGTCACGGCCAGCTTCATCTTCTCCATCGATCCACCGCCGCCTGCGGCCCAATACACCTTAAGCGTCAATGTGACTGGCAGCGGCAGCGTCAGCAGCAGCCCGGCTGGCATCACATGCGGCGCCGACTGCACCGAAAACTATGTCGACGGCACCAATGTAACTTTGACCGCCGCCGCCAATCCCGGCTCCACCTTCGCGGGATGGAGCGGGGCCTGCAGCGGCACCGCCAGTTGTGTTGTGGCAATGAGCGCCGCGCGCAGCGTGACCGCCAGCTTCACGCTGAATCAATACGGCCTGACTGTGCAAAAGTTGGGCAGCGGCAGCGGCAACGTCACCAGCATCCCCGCTGGCATCAACTGCGGCAGCGATTGCAGCGAGAATTATTCCTATGGCACCAGTGTCACTCTGGCCATCGCGACCAGTGATGTCCCGCAATTCAGCGGCTGGGGCAACGCCTGCACCGGGACACAGACCACATGTACCGTATTGATGACCGAAGCACGCACCGTAAGTGCAAGCTTTACCTTGGGCTTGCGTGCATTGGCTGTGACAGTCAACGGCATGGGGTCGGTGGCTAGTGCCCCCGCCGGTATTACCTGCGGCACAGATTGCACCGAGAACTACGCTCACGGCAGCAACGTCGCGCTGACCGCCAGTCCCGGTGCCGATCAACAATTCAGCGGCTGGTTGGGCGCCTGCTCCGGCACGCAGACCACTTGCACGGTATCGATGACCGAGGCGCGCAGCGTCACGGCGGCCTTTGCGCCGGTGCAGCGCGGTTTAACTGTCAGTGTTGTGGGTAGCGGCAGTGTGACCAGTTCTCCTGCCGGAATCACCTGCGGCACTGATTGCACCGAGAGCTATGACCACGGCGCCTTGGTAACTCTCACCGCACTGCCGGTAATGGGGTTTCAGTTATCGGGATGGAGCGGCGCGTGCACCGCCACCACCGGCACATGCGCCGTAACGATGAATGCAACGCAGTCCGTCACGGCCACGTTCACGGCAAGCAACGGCAGCGCGCAACTGCTGTGGGACGCGCCTACGGCCAATTCGGATGGTTCGGCCCTTGCCGATCTTGCTGGCTACACGCTGCGCTACGGCACCGCCACGGGGAATTATCCGCAGAGCATCAACTTACCCTTGAATGTCGTGACCTGCTCCGGCACCGCGCCCACGGTCTGCAACCACACGGTGAATGGGCTAAGTGCCGGGACGTGGTATTTCACGGTGCAGGCGTATGACGTGGCCGGGAACATCAGCACGAATTCCAACGAGGCGACGCGGTCGGTGCCGTAAGCACGCGCAATCACTACTAATTACCGGAGGACTTTAAGATGAATACTTCATATCGAAATGCAGGTTTCCGTATCTGTCCTCGCACACGGGCCACGGTAGTCTTTTTGTTACTGGCCATTGCTGCACCGGCGAGTTACGCGGCGCGAAATATCAGCCTTCCGCACACCGAGAGTTTCAGTGCGCAGAGTTCCGTTTCCGACATCACCTGGGTAACGGGTGGCCCCCCCGAAGCCTCGAAGGGCATCCTCGCTTGGGAGGAAAACGGCGGCTGGCGCGGCGGAGGCGGAATCAAAATTACGGCTCCAAGCGGCGTAAACCAAGGTTATGCCGGTGTCGGCAGCTTTAGTGGCTTTGGGAATCGCAACCGGTTAAACACGCGTTTTCTTTTGTACTTCGGCAGTAGTTTTCAGCAGCAAGTGCAATACGACAAGTTGATTGTCATCTTGCGCAACGAACAAGGTCTCGACCTCGGGATCCTGCGCCCCATGATTCACGACAACGAACGGATAGATGTAGATGGACAACTACATCGCTTCTGGCGTCCAACGCGCGGCGTCGGCGAAACCGGCACTCCTCCACCTAATACCAACGAGTTCACCCTGAACGGTACCAATAACGTCAATCAGTGGGTGTGCTTCGAGTATGAAGTTGATCTTAGTGTTAATGCTGGGCTACAAGACCCTGGGCGACTAAATCTGTACATCGACACAGCAGATGGCCGGCATCGAGGCCTCTCAAGCAGCGTGAGTCTGGCTGGCGAGTTTGCCGAAGTTGCTGCTCAAAATGGCGGTGTCGGCCGACCACCGACGGATTTCCCGATTACCGAGTTGCAAATCCTGGGCGGGTTCTGGGGCTACGGGGATGGCAGTCAAGGTGTAGGCGGCATCCCCGGACCGCAGCGCGATGCCAACGCCTACATGAAGCTTGATGAACTGGTGATCAGTGACCGGTTTATTGGCTGTCCGGCAGGATTCCTCGACAACCCACCGCCCGCCGCACCGACCAACCTGCGCGCGAATTGAAATGGCCATTCATACGGATAGGAGTCCGACTTATTCATGCGGTGCTGAGAAGTCTTCACTCCGTTCGGGCTGAGCTTGTCGAAGCCATTCACCCTTCGACAAGCTCAGGGCGAAGAGACTTCTGCATGTGTCATGCAGTATTGATGAGGAGGTTGTTATGAAGCTATGAAGCGAATAAAACTGGAGTTGAATAAAGTTATGGGACAGGGCGCTGCGCGGGCCGTGCTGATGCTTTATATCGCTGCTTGAGCGGTTGCGTCGAAGATAACAAGTCCGATCCCCTTGCGCGGCTTCGCCAAAGCAAGGCTCGTATTTGGGCACGGGTGTCGGTTTGGGTGATTTTTTACTGTTTATTTGTGCGTAAATGCGGTTCCATATGACCGAGTTTTTTTGAGTAACCATGCAAGAAACCAATAGTGGAGGAAGTTATGCGTAATTGGAAAATGTTGGCAATAGCAGTTGGGGTTTCCACAAGCATCGCCTTGTTAGCAAGTTGCGGAGGCGGCGATGATAAACCAAGCCCGGGCGCGACCAAGTCGGTACGTGCCGCAGCGCCACTGGCAGGCAAGGCGCTGGATGCCGCGTCCTTTGGATCGGATGCGCAAGGTGGTTCTTTGGGATCGCCTAAATCTAGGATGGTCGCTGCTGCACGTGGAACGCGGAGTTCATCGGAACAGAGTCTTAATGCGTCAGTGGCGCGGTTTCAACGCAGCTCAGGTGCAGCGGTTCGTGCACGCACAGCCACGACGAAAGCCATAACGCCATCGGAATGCGCGAGCGGCGGTAGCGTAGCCGTTAACGGCGACACACTGGTATACGCGAACTGTGAAGACATCTACGGTAATACAAAGTTTTTCCAAAACGGAACGATCACCTTCACGTCGGTTGATCAGGCTACGAGCGGTACATTTACCTATCAAGCTGGGGCGGGAACAACCCCGTACGTTTATCGTATTTCGATAATCAATGGTGCGACAACCCAACCCGAGTTTGAGATGTCTATGCTGGCCGACGTCACTGGCACAAGCACGGTTAACATGTGTGAGACCACCACCGATATCGGCTACGCAAACTCAACCATGAGCATGACGGGAGAATTCCGGTTCAAGACCTATGCGAATGGCGTACTTATCGCCGATGACACATTGAAGGCGACCGGTCTTAACGAGGTTATAACGGTTGCAGCCTACGATGCAGATTGCATCACACCTACGGATATCACGCTCACTGAAAACGGTGCAATACAATTTACCGATCACCTCGACGCTGCCAACAACACTTCGATGACGGTGAGCGGATTGGTGATGCACTCCGTAACCAGCACGAATACGGCAAGTCAGAAAATTCTAACCACATCCCTGAGCGGATCGATGACTGTCACGTCGCCTTGCTTTACCGGGGCGCTCACATTTGCCACGGTTGAGAACATTGTCGAAGTCATTGATCCGACCACTGGAGAGGCCGACGGGTGCCCGATTGCCGGTAAGCTCGTAATCTCCGGAGCTGCGGCCGGTACCGTGAAATATACTTCTACTGGCGGGGTTCAGATTGACAACGGCAGCGACGGCACGGTGGATCAAACGTTCGAAAGCTGTGAGGATGCAGATGTTTGCTAACTAACTAGCATTTTGTATTACCACAGGCCCCGGAGCGATCTGGGGCCTGTTTTTTTGGTGCGCCCGACAGGGGTGTCGCGGGCGACTGCGAATCTGCAAAGGGCTGGATGACGAACAGGCGAGGAGGTAAGCAATGCAGGAGCAATTGACGGAAGCGGGTACGAGGTGTTGCAGCGGGGCAAGGTGGCCAATATCGTCAAAGCCCGACACTCGCAAGGAACGCTGTAACCTAGATCCGACAGAGATCGCTCGATTGATAAAGCCAGCAAAGGGCAGGGCGTGTGGCAGTCGCTCGACGATCAGGCAGCGCCGAAAACCACGCGCTGATAATAAGCGGCGCCTGTCGGTTGCATATTGGTGTGCTGAAAGTGCAACAACCTTGTCTCGTTCGTATTGCGCACGACCGCAGAGACTTTAGCTTGCCATCCCGAATATCCCTGACGTATCTTGCGTACTTGTCGGCGAAGTAGGCATACATGCGCTGCCGGACATCAACCGGAAGATGTCTTTCACCAAAGCGAAATTAACATTGGGAGGGGCATGTAATGCGGAACATAATTTTTCCATGCGTGTGTGCGGCAATTTTTTCGACCGGATGTGCAACTGAGTCCCGCTTAAGTAATGCGGAGGGCGTCGATTGGCGCGCCGATGTTCCGGCGTTGCGCATGATTGTCAGCGCGCCGCCCGACTATGCACGCTACCAACCGCGCGATATGGTCGAACTACGGCCCATGAAAGGCCAGGTTTCCATCATCACCAACAGTGCCAAATCACTTTATTTACGGGCTGATCGCGATCAGGACGAGGTCATTGCGGTGCGTGTTGGCAAGGGAGTGCCGGAATCCCTTTCCGTCAAGGTCGGCAAGGAGCCGCTCAGTATCGTGCTGAACGGTGAAGAAAAGTTCGCCTATGTTTCAAATCTTGGTGATGGAACGGTGTCGGTGATCGACTTGTCCAGTTTGGAGGTTGCGGAGACCATCAAGATCGGTGCAAACCTGTTTTGCCTAGTATTCAGTCGCGGCGAAAAATATCTGTATGTCGTGAGCCGTTACGGCGACCAGGTCTGGATGGTGGACCCGGTCGTGAATCGCGTCGTGGGTACGACGAAAATTTTTCAGATGGACCTCGATGTTAAAAAAACCCAATGCTATTCGGGTTGCCACAAACTTGATCCGCAACGTCAGCGTACATTTGAAACCATGGGTCCGTCGCCGTCGTTGGTGCGCGTGAATAGTCTTGATCGTGAGGCCCAGTTCGTACGCCGTTGATAGGGTGGAACAAGCGGTGAGTATGAGATGAGTTTGCTGACAAAGCGCCTTAAAGCCTGCTCAAAATCTACTGCGCGGCTGTGATCCGGGGTTTTACGTCGCTGCCGAATTTTTCATTACTCCATTCCGTTCGACCCCGGCTGACAGCCGCTCACTACGACCTTGAACAAGCGCTTAGATTGACGTGGCTAATGCCACCGCTGCCGATGTACTGCGGGCGTTTTCTGCCCAAGTAAGAAAGTCCCTGCCGGGCATCGGACGCGCGAGGAAATAACCCTGCGCAATGTCGCAGCCGTAGGTGCGTAACAAGTCCAAGGTGTATTCGGTTTCCACGCCCTCGGCGGTCACCTTCATGTTCATGTTATGCGCCAGGTCAATGGTCGAGCGCACGATCACCGCTTCGTTATTGTTTTCATTCATGTCCATGACGAACGAGCGGTCGATCTTGATTTCGTGGATCGGGAGTTTTTTCAGGTTGGCTAATGAGGAATAGCCGGTGCCGAAGTCGTCGACCGAGACTTTTACGCCTTCCTGGGCCAGCGCCAGCAAAATGCTCAATGCGCGATTGGAGTCGGTCATGACGGCGGTTTCGGTCAGCTCAACGATGAGTGCGCTGGGTTTCAAATCGTAGCGGTGCAACGTTTTCAAAATGACTTCGGTGATTTTCGGGTCGTGCAGGTTGCGTACGGACAGATTGACCGCTACCGGGACGGGCACGCCACGCTGCTGCCATTGCGCGCATTCTTTGATGGATTCGTTTAACACCCAGGCGGTGAGCGGCACGATAATGCCGCTTTGCTCCGCGATGGGAATGAAACTGTCGGGCGGCATGAAGCCGCGTTCGGGATGTTGCCAGCGCACCAGTGCTTCGGCGCCGCACAAGCGGCCGGTACGGATATCCACCTTGGGCTGGTAATGCATCAGTAGCTGATTTTCTTCCATCGCCTTGCGTAAATCACTGACCATGGTCAGTTGCGACAGGCTGTGGTGATCCTGTTTGGCATCGTAGAACGCGAAGCCCTGATGACTGTGTTTGGCTTGATACATGGCGATGTCGGCGCGTTGTAACAACATGGAACCTTCGTTCCCGTGGGTCGGAAAGATCACGATGCCCACACTGATACCGATGGTCAGGCTGTGTTCCGCGACGAGCAACGGCTGTTCCATCGCGGATTGAATGCGTTGGGCGATATTCATCGCGTCGCGCTCGGTCGCCGTGGTGGGCAGGATCGCGGCGAACTCGTCTCCGCCGATCCGCGCGATGGTCTCGCTGCTCACGCGTGCCACGGTGTCGGTCTTACGTAATATGTTTTCCAGCCGGGCGGCCACTTGTTGCAGCAGTAAATCACCGACTTGATGGCCCAGGGTGTCGTTGACTTCCTTGAAGCGGTCCAGGTCCATCATGAACACCGCAAATTTAATTTCGGTGCGCTGACACAGACTGACTAATTGCGCCATGCGGTCGTGGAACAGGGTGCGATTGGGAAGGTTGGTAAGGGGGTCGGTGAACGCCAGGGTTTCGAGCGAGCTGTACAGTTGTTTCAGCTCGGTGGTCATTTCGTTGAAATTGGTCGCAAGCTCGGTGAGCTCGGCATTGCCGCTGACCTCGACTTTTTCGCCCAAGTGGGAGCGGTCTTTATGCACCAGGCGCAACTGCCGGGTCAGTGCGCTCAAGGGTCCGATCGTGGAACGCTGAAAAGAATACAGCGCCAGTAGCACCGCGCAGAGCGTGACCAAACCGGCGCCGAACATCACCACGTAGCGCGTGCGTTGGAGCTGTTGATTAAGCGCTTGCGTGTCGCTGACGACGGCCAGTAAAAGTGCCGGTTCATGCAAATTCGACTGCACGGCATACTCAGCGCGAATATTGTCATGCTTGGCAGCATCCTGCGGCCACAACTCAGACTGAAACAGAACTTCGGCTTGGGGAGTGCGGATCATCAAGGGCATGCCTAATGCCGGTTCGATGCGTTTGAGTGACAACGCAGGATCGGTAATGACCAGCACATAACCTTTGATGCGCAATCCGCCGGTGGGGACGATCACGGCAAAATAGGCGCGTTCTTGCTGCATACATAATTCCGACAGCGGTTGCAGCCGTTGCGCGCCGTGGCGTTGCTTGGCCCGTGACAGTAAATTTGGGCAGATAATTTCCTGCGGCAGAATATGCTTCGAGCCTTCGGTGGATTCCGCGACCAGATTGAAATGGTCATCCAGCGCCACCAGTTTTTCGAGCTTCAAAACACTGGCGGTAACAAAATATTGATGAAATTGGTTGTCAAGCAGGGTAGTCAGTGTGGCGATGTCACGTTGGTCAAATGCGGTGTTGAAGGCGACGCTCTGTTGTGCCGAAAGCCCAAGGCTGCGGGATTGCTTTTCGAGCGCCGTGAACAGGTCGTTGGTTTTGATGCGGATCAGTTCCACCAAGGCGCCACGCTGATTATCCAGCGAAATGGTGCGATACATCTCGCCGGTAATCAGCGCGAGCGCCAGCCCCATCACGCCCATCAGCATCACGGTGAGTCCAAGACTGGTGCGAATCGAAAAGTGCGGAGCTTGCATCGCGATGGGCAGGGGCCGCGTTATTCCGTCACGAACGGGTAGGCCTTCGCTTTCCATTCTTCAAACCCGCCCCGGAACCAGTAGATTGTTGCATAGCCGCAGCTTTGGGCAGTTGCGATCGCTTTGGCGCTACGCCCGCATTTGACGCCGTTACAGTAAAACAACACCGGGTGTTTCTTGCCGGGAGCAAGCTTTGCCAGCGAAATACAGGTGGTCTCGACGTCCGGCAGGCTGTGTGAACCTTCGATAAATCCCTGTTTGCGGTCGAGGGCGATGCGTGCATCGATGATCACCAGATTGGAAACTTTTTCGACCAGATCAATGACCTCTTCAGCATTCACGCGCGTGCTCCCGGGCACAGTTTCGGGGGTAATGATTTCAGCAGCGCGCGCGGTGCTGCAGCTCATCCATACGAGCCAAAATAAAATCCAACCGATTCGTTGGGAAGTAGGCATGGCGGTGGTTCTCCACAGTAGCCAAGTGAGCTTGGACGTCGAGCAGGATTAAATCGCCCGGATTTCGGGTGACTCCACACTATAGCGGCGCCAGCCATACCGGCTTGAAGCAGCGCGTGCCTTGTACATTGCTTGGCAAATGTTAATAATCTCGGCCAGTCGTAACGGCGCCATCCATCCACTCAACTTGCCCAGTTCGTTTCGGAGGAATTTTCATGAAAGCACTCGATGTAGCGATTCAATCCATTGCACTGCGGATGGTCGATCCCACGGAGCGGCAACGGTACATCGGTCTGCTGGAAAGCATGGCCAACGACTGCGCTTCGGCCGTGGAACTATGGCGGCAGGTAATAACACAAGCCACGACGCCGTCGGTCGAAGTCGCGGTGTTGATGAACTGGACCGGCCCTGCCATCGCAAAAAAACTGTTTGATGTCCACCTCGGGTTCCGCGCGAAGATGCTGGCAGTCACCGATCAGCGCGGCAATCTCGAAGACCCGGTCATTCCGTCGGCGTACCACGTGCTCAAGCCGGGCGAGACCGGTACGAGTTATGCGCAGACGGCGATTGAACAAGCACGTCAGGCGATGCTCGCCCTGCGGGCGCATGTCGAGACCATTCGCAGCACGGTGCCGAAGAAGGTTGCGGCGCCTGTGGTTGCAGTGAAGAAAAATAGCAAAGCAGCGGCACCGAAAAACGTTACGACCAAAAAATCCTTGATTAAAAAAGCTGTGGTCAAGCCCGTGGCAAAAAAGAGACCTGCGGCTAAAAAACCGGTGGCGAAAAAAGCCGCAGCAAAAAAGCCCGCGCCCAAGAAAGTCGTCAAGAAAAAAACCAGGAAGAAATAGCTCACAGCGCCCGTGCGTCGGCCGGTCGGCGACGCACGGTTTTTTAGTCGCCTGTAGCGACATCTTTCAAAGAGGGGCTCACGATGGATGTCATTGAAATCAATCGCACCACAGTCCATGGGGCGAGCGGCCCTACGTTTGGAACAATCTCTGTTAATGGGTTACCTGTGGGAGTCACGCTCGAACCGACGTTTACATCGGGCCAACTGATGTCGACCGGCACCTACGGCGCGTTCAAGCGCTTCAGCCCAAAAGCGCAAAGGATTGTGATTGAACTCAAAAATACGCATCCACGCACCAATATCCAGATCCATATAGGCAATGAAGTTGGTGAAACAACGGGATGCATCTTGGTCGGGTCCGGTTACAGCGGAAATGAAATAATAGGGGGTTCTTCGGAGCCTACTCTGAACAAAATTTTGGCCGACTTGAAGGCTCCTGCTCTCCAAGTGATCATACGATGATGCACGCCGCGACCGGATGTATTGATCCCGCCCGGAGGGCAGGCTCCCCAACTGCTAATGCGGGGACCGTGATCGTCAGACTCTTGCCACGGCTCGCGGCGGCGTTCGTAATCGCATGGGTTGCGATTGCAACGTGCGCCGCCTCGCCCTCATCGGTCGAGCTGGAGAGGCTCCGCTTGCAACTCGAAGATAAACCGACACAGGAATTGGAAGTGCAATATTTGCAGGTGTTGCGCAAGTTGAATAGCCGATTCCGGGAGACGTTTGATAACTATCAGCTCCCCAATGTCCCCGATGAAGGCCTTTATAAAACACGTGTGCAACACATGGCGTTGCTGGACAGGCTGGCTGCGAAACATCCCCGCGCGGTGCTTGAAATATGGCTCGATGTTACGATATACGGCAGTTGGTGGAAATCCGATACCGCCGATATGTTGCGGAGGCAGTTGGCAGGCTACGCTGCGAAAGAAACCCAGATATTTGCAACGGCGATCATGGGCAAAACCAAAACCCACGACGCCACGAGCGTCGTAACGTTTTTGGCCGATGTCGAAAGTTTTTCCTCCTATGAGGACTACGCGACCATCCTCGCCAATCTGGAGAAACTGGGCCAATCCGAGCTTAAAACCCTATTTTTGGAGGCCAAAGCACAGCGCATGACCTTCCGGCGCTCGCCCACGTCGGCCGAGATGGAGAGGCTGCGAATCCAGATCGAAACAAACCCGGCACCCGAAGCGGAGATACGCTACCTCGCGTTGTTCCCCAAGACCTTTGTCGAATTTAAGAAGACGTTTAGCAACTATACGCCCCCCGATGTAGAGCTTTATAAAACCCAGAACGAACATTTGCGGTTGCTGGAGAAGTTAGCCGCGAAGCATCCCCGCGCGGTGCTCGAAATCTGGCTCAGTGTTTCGGCAAACGCTACTTACGATGCGGATGCAGTCAGCTTCTTCCGATCACAACTCTTGGAATACGCCGCGAAAGAAACCAAAACCTTTGCGGCGGCAATCATGGCCAAACCGGAGGCGCAGCGTCGAAACATTGTCACGTTTTTGGCCGATAGGGAGAATTTTGATGGATCCCCGGACTACGCGACCATCCTCAGCAATCTGGAAAAACTGGAGCAATCCAAGCTGAGGCGCTTATTTCTGGACGCCAAAGCAAAGCGAATGAAATACCGGCATGCGCCGGGTGAATAGACTGCAAAGCACCATCTCAAACAATTTGAATTTTATGGAGAGCGACGTATGAGTACCGATGCACAAAAAGAAACCCTGGGTTTTCAGACTGAGGTCAAGCAACTGCTCGACTTGATGATCCATTCGCTGTACAGCAATAAAGAAATTTTCATGCGCGAGTTAATCTCGAATGCGTCGGACGCCTTGGATAAATTGCGCTTTGAAGCGCTGGCGGACAATGCCTTGTATGAGAACGACAGTGAATTGAAAATTCAGGTGGCGTTCGACAAGACGGCGCGCACCGTGACCATCAGCGACAATGGCGTGGGCATGTCGCGGCTGGAAATCGTTGATCACCTCGGCACCATTGCTAAATCCGGCACGCGGGCGTTCCTGAATAACTTAAGCGGCGATCAGGCCAAAGATACCAATCTGATCGGCCAGTTTGGCGTCGGGTTTTATTCGTCGTTTATCGTTGCGGATAACGTGGTGGTGGTGACGCGCCGCGCGGGCCTGGGTGCCGAGCACGGCGTGCGCTGGCAGTCAAAAGGCGAGGGCGACTTTACCGTCGAGACCGTCGACAAGGCCACGCGCGGCACCGAGGTGGTGTTGCACTTGCGTGCCGAAGAAGACGAATTTCTGGACGGCTTCCGGCTGCGCGGCATCATTCGCAAATACTC
>JANOOV010000446.1:0-6889 GCA_031421535.1 Gammaproteobacteria bacterium | reverse complement strand
TGACTGACAACGAAGCTGCTCTGAAATTGAACGAGGCCAGAACGAAACTCTTCCAATCCATCCACCGTCGATCTAAACATGCCGCTTAACTTCTACCCCCTTGGCCGTTCGCTCAGACTCATACCTGGATTGGAATTGACTTGGATTACCAAATAACTCATGTAGGTCGGGTTAGCCCATCCGGGCGTAACCCGACGTTGCATGGGTCGGTGCGAATCTGTCGGGTTACGCTGCGCTAACCCGACCTACGGTTTTCGTCAGCCCATAAGGCGGATGAGCACAGCCATCCGCCGTATGTTGTCCGGTCACGGCTCATGATCTGCCCGCATCGAAGTCGCGTGGCTTGACCAATCGCCGCCTGCTTGGGTGGGGACGCGAAATGGCGGATAACGGCTGCCTCATTCGCCCGTCTGCCTTTTGGAAATGTGCCACTCCCTGCATGTCTGGCAATTGACCGCCTCCGCGCCGCCGCACTATAGTTGGCGGCCATGGAAGCTCGCACTCAAACAGACAAACCCGCCACGGATTTCGCGCGGCTGGAAGGCCAGGTGGAAAAGCTGCTCAAGGTGTGTGCGCAACTCAAGACGGAAAACAATTTGCTGCGCGGCCGACAGGTGGCCTTGGTGGCCGAGCGCGCGCGCTTGATCGAAAAGAATGATACGGCGCGTGCGCGCGTCGAGGCGATGGTGATGCGGTTAAAATCGCTGGAGGTTGAAACATGAGCAGCGACAGCGTGCCGGTGACGGTGCGGATTATGGAAAAAGAATTTTGCGTGGCCTGCCCGGCGGATGAGCGCGACAGCTTGCTGGCATCGGCGCGTTATCTCGACGGCAAGATGCGTCAGATTCGCGACAGTCGCAAGGTGGTGGGCATGGACCGCATCGCGGTCATTTGCGCGTTGAACCTGGCGCATGAGTTGCTGCAAAACAGTGCGGCGGCGCCAAAGGAAAATGCGTTCACCGCGCGCGTAAAAAACCTGCACGACAAAATCGAAGCCGTGTTGCAAAAGGACAAGCCGCTGGAGTTATAGATTTATTCCGCTTGCTGTCGGGCGTGGTTTTTCCGACAATCATTTCGTACTTCAATTTGTCGCGCCGGTTGCCGATGAATTGACCGGTTTATAAAGTTTGGCGTCACCTGCGGTGTTCGTGATCGCTCCAAGTTCTCTTGAGCCTTAACTTGATACCCTTGGGGGCCTATCGTCGGTGTTGTGTGCATGTCCGCTTCGCGGCGGAAAGCCTAATACATCGCAGCGGTCTCCAAACTGAACCGTTTGGTTCAGAGATATCGGGGCAAGCGGCACAGGTGGGGACGCCTCCTAATTTTTACGCCCATGTCATCACGCTCTGAACTCCGCTCCCGCTTGCGCGCACAACGCCGTGCGCTTGAACCCGCGTTGCGCGCTGATTTCAATGCGCGGATTGCGCGGCACCTCACGCAATCCAATCTGTTTCGTAGCAGCAATCGCATCGCGATGTATTGGGCGACTCACGGCGAGGCCGATATCCAAGCCAGCGCGCAGCGTGCCTGGTCGTTACATAAACGCGTATTTCTGCCGGTGTTGCTCGGGCCGTTTCACAACCACCTGCGTTTCGCGCCGTTCACTCCAGAGAGCGATCTGCAAAATAATTGCTTTGCTATTCCAGAACCACGCGTGTCGCGTGCACAACTGCTGCCGGGTATCAGCATGGATCTGGTGTTAGTGCCGTTGGTGGGTTTCGACGCTCAGGGCACGCGCCTGGGGATGGGCGGAGGCTATTATGATCGCAGCTTTGCGGCGCGCTTATTGCGCCGTTGCTGGCGCAAGCCGCGTCTGATCGGTGTGGCCTATGAGCTGCAGCGTGTGCCGCGTTTGGATCGGCAGCCGTGGGATGTGGCACTGGACGGCGTCGTCACGGAACAGCAGTTGTACTTATTCAATCAATAACGCGGCGGTCGATGATGGCTTCTTGCGCATCTCTGTGCAGTTGGTCGCGGGCGGCGAGCTTGCTGCGGCCGTTATTGAGCCATTCCAGCGATACCGCAGTTGCAATGAGTCCGAAGCCCACAATCAGTGCGAGTACAACAAGAAAATCCGGGCGCTTTTTCCGACTCATACGACGATGCCTTGAAGCGATGACGACGTAGGATATGTACGCGCGGACAGGGTGCGCGAGACAAAAGACGCTAGCGTGAAGTTATTAAGCTGCGCTTAACGATTGTCTGCTGATTTCAGCATGGCGGTATCGAACAAAATTATAAATATCTGGCCCGCCGGGCTGGCACGTTGACTGATTCGTTGTATTCTTACGCGCACCACGCACACTCAGGAATTGGCCACCATGTTTAATAACATCCCGTTGTTCGCAGGTCTTCCGGAAGAAGACCTCAAGGCAATTTCCAGCCATGCCGTCACCAAAAGCTACGCCAAAAACACTGTCATCATCAACGAAGGCGACGCGTCCGATTCGTTGTACGTGATCATCGCCGGGCGGGTAAAAGTTTTTCTGAGCGACGAAGACGGTAAAGAAGTAATCCTCAACACCCAGGAAGCCGGTGATTATTTCGGCGAGCTCGCTCTCATCGACGAAGCGCCGCGCTCAGCGTCGGTGATGACGCTGGACGACTCGAAAATGTCCATCGTGTCCAAGCGTGACTTTGAAGATTGTTTGGTACGCCACCCGCAAATTGCGTTGCTGGTGATCAAGGGCTTGACCAAGCGCTTGCGCAACCTCACCGACAATGTGAAAAGCCTGGCCCTTATGGATGTGTACGGACGGGTCGCGCGCACGCTGCTCAGTCTGGCCACCGACGAAGACGGCAAGCTGGTGGTGAATCAGCGCCTGACGCAGCGCGACATCGCCAGCATGGTGGGCGCCTCGCGTGAAATGGTCAGCCGCATCCTCAAAGACTTAAGCGTCGGCGGCTACATCACCGTGGACAAAAAGTCGATCACCATCAATGAGAAGTTGCCGTCGGCGTGGTAGGCGAGTGGCGGTACTTAGGGCTCGCGAGGAAATAACTTGACCCTTTGTCTCGCCGGTCTTGGGCGCGCTGCGTCGTTGCGTCGCGCTTGTGTGGCTCGCCACACGGCGCACTCCGCGCATCGCAGCTAATCCCAATCCTGCGCCAAAATGCTCATTTTATTTCCTCGCGAGCCCTTACGATCCGCTGACGTGATTTGAGCAATGAGTGATCACGACGTTCACGAACTGAATCAGCAGTGCGATTGCAATACGCTGGACGAAGCTGCCATGCAGCGTGAGTTACGTGCGCGCGCATCCGACGGATTGCCGGATGATCTACGCAACAGCCATCCCCATCTATTTTCCACAGCACCGGTATTTGCCGACGCGCTGGATATCGCGCGCATGCAAGCAACCATCACCGCGCTTGAACGCGTCGTGGCGTTGCCTGCATTTGTGCAGCAGGCGCTGGCAGGCGCGACGGAGCTTGCGCGCTTTGACCCCGGAAATTCCGGCGTATTCTTCGGCTACGATTTTCATCTCACGCCACAGGGGCCACAGCTTATCGAAGTGAATACCAACGCGGGCGGGGCGCTGCTCAATGCGTTGCTGGCGCACGCGCAGCAGCCGTGCGACGCGCGCCTGCACGGCATGGCCACGGGGCCGTTGGCGCCTGACGCACTTGAGCGGGCATTCGTTGACATGTTTTTACAGGAGTGGCGCAGCGTGCGTGGCAGCACGCCGCTGGGTTGCATCGCCATCGTTGACGAGACACCCGCACAGCAATATCTCTATCCGGAATTCATCTTGTTTCGCGAACTGTTACAGCGCCACGGCATCGTGACACTCATTACCGACCCGCGCGAGTTGAGGTATCGCGACCATGCCGTGTATTGCGGCAACCAGCGCGTCGATATGGTGTACAACCGCCTCACCGATTTCGGGTTGACGGGCGCGGTCTCAAGCAACCTGCGCGCGGCGTATCGTGACGGCGCCGTGGTGCTCACACCGCATCCGCGCGCGCACGCGTTGTACGCCGACAAGCGCAACTTGTGCGTGTTCAGTGATGCGACGGCATTGCGTGCCCTGGGTGTTGATGAGGCCGCCGTGCAGACGCTGACCGCATCGATTCCGCGCACGCTGGTTGTGGATGCCGCGAATGCAGCGACCTTGTGGAGCGAGCGCCGCCGCTGGTTCTTCAAGCCCAGCGCCGGTTACGGCGGCAAGGCCGCCTATCGCGGCGACAAGATAACCAAACGGGTATGGGAAGAGGTTTGTGCAGGCAATTACGTCGCCCAACAGACCGTGTTGCCGAGCGAACGCTGCGTACGCGTGCACGGTGTTGACACCATGCTGAAGGTCGATGTGCGTAATTACGTTTATCGTGGCAGCGTGCAATGCGTTGCCGCGCGTTTGTATCAGGGACAGACCACCAATTTCCGCACACCGGGCGGCGGGTTCGCGCCGGTGTATTCACATTACCGATCCCACGTGTAGACGCCGTGTGCAATTGCGGCGAACATATCGACCTCATGTCTGTCGCCCATCGCGTACTCAAAATAGTTGTTGTTGCGTTATTTGCGTGTGCTCCGCAAGCCTACGCGGCGGATCGCGTGCGTGTCGAAATCGAAGGCTTGAGCGGTGACGTGCTTGCGAACGTAACCGGTTTTCTGACGCTGATTCAGCAATCATCCCACGCCGCGTTGACCGACGAGCGCATTAAAAAACTGCACAAAAAAACTCCGGCGGAAATTCGTGAGGCGTTGCAACCGTTCGGCTATTACAAACCGGATATCCAGGCGGAACTCACCCACGCAGATGATGCGTGGATCGCACGCTACGTGGTCGATCCCGGCGCGGCGTTGAAGCTGGCTACGGTGGATGTGCAAATACATGGCACCGGCGCGCAGGACACGGCGTTTCAGCGGGTGTTGAGAAATATCCCTTTGAGCGTCGGCGATACGCTCAATCATGCGCTTTATGAAGACGCCAAAAATGCACTGGTGCAATTGGCGACCGAGCGCGGCTATCTGGACGCGCAGTTCGAGATCAGCGAAATCCGCGTGGATCTGGAAGCCTACACCGCCGTGGCGGTGATTCACTTTAATACCGCCGAACGCTATCGCTTTGGTGCAATCAGTTTCGACGCGCCGGAATTCGATGCGGAATTTTTGCGACGCTACGCGACGTTCGCGGAAGGCGACGGCTACACTTTCACCGCGCTGCTCGATCTGCAAAATGCGTTAACCGACAGCGATTATTTCAGCCAGGTTGAAGTCAAGACGCGGCGTGATCGTGCGCAGAATCATGCGATTCCGGTCGAAGTCGTGGCGGTGGCGCGCGAGCGTACGCGTTATACGCTGGGGTTGGGTTACGGCAGCGACACTGGCGCACGCGCGACCGCCGGTGTGGAGCGGCGGCGCGTGACCAGCGACGGTCATCGCTGGCGCACCGACGCCAAAGTGTCGCAGTTCAGCGACAGCCTGACCACGCGCTATATTATTCCGCTGAAGAATCCGCGCAGCGATCAGCTCACCGTCACCGCCGGGCTCGAAGATCAGCGCCTGGCCGACAACACCAGCAAAAAATATCTGCTCAGCAGCAGTGTCAGCCGCCTGGATCATGGCTGGCAGAAATCGCTGTTTATCAACATCGAGCACGATCAGGACTTCGTGGTCGGCGGCCAGGCAGGCAGTTCCACGCTGGTGATGCCCGGCATCAACTGGACGCGGGTGCGCGCCAACGACCGCATCTATACCACGTTCGGCAATCGCTTCATGGTGGAAGTACGCGGCGGTTCCGAGACCCTGGGTTCGACCACGTCGTTTATCCAGGCGCGCGCCAATGCCAAGTTCGTGCGCCGTTTCATGAATTACGGGCGCGTGCTGGCGCGCGGCGATGTTGGTTACAGCGATGTGCTGAATTTTGCGGAGTTGCCGCCGTCGGTACGCTTTTTCGCGGGCGGTGACTTCAGCGTGCGCGGTTACGAATACAACAGCCTGGGCCCGCGTGAGAACGGCAAAGTGATCGGTGGCACGCATTTGCTGGTGGGCAGTCTGGAGTACGAACAAATCCTGACGGAGAGCTGGAGTCTTGCGATGTTTTACGACGCCGGTAATGCGATGAACAACTTTACCGATCCTGTGGCGCATGGCGCCGGTGTGGGCATACGTTATCGTTCGCCGATCGGGTTAATACGTTTTGACGTGGCCAAGCCGCTGGATCAAAAATTCGGCGACGCGCGTTACATTCATATTTCCATTGGGCCGGATCTATGACCCGGCGACTCTGGATCGGCGTCGCCGTGGTGACGGCGCTCTTGGTATCAACCGTGGGCGGTGTCGCGGCGTTGTTATCGTCCGAGTCCGGCCTGGGTTGGCTGGTGCAGCGCGCAATCACCTATGCGCCCGGCGAGCTTTCGGTGCGTGTCGCGCATGGGCGCTTGAGTGGTCCGATCCTGCTGGAAGACGTGGTCTACCGCACCCAGGATGCCGAGTTCAAGCTGGCGCGTGTCGAGCTGGATTGGAATCCGTGGCTGCTGCTCAAAAATGAATTTCACATCACACGTCTGATGGTCGCGCAGCTTGACTATAGTGTGTTGCAGCCGGGTACCACCTCCGAAATAAAATTGCCGGACATCGTTTTACCTGTAGACGTGGTGGTTGAGCAGTTGCAAATCGAGACATTGAATTTTCGCAGCAGTCCCGCGCAGCCGTTGCAGGTGATCAATTCGGTGACGTTGCAGGCAGCGACCTCGGGTAGCGTAGTCGAGATCGCGCAGCTTGAAGTCAAGTCCGCGTTGTTCAGTGTGCGAGCCAACGGCCGGGTGCAAACCTGGGGGGATTATCCCTTGAATTTGGATACGCGCTGGAGCGTGCGTCCACCGCAGGGTGCGCCGCTCGAAGGCCAAGGCTGGATTCGCGGCGATCTGCAACGCGTCGCAG
>JANOOV010000445.1:0-5134 GCA_031421535.1 Gammaproteobacteria bacterium | reverse complement strand
ACAGTCGCCCTCGCTCCAAAACAAGAATCAAACGCCCGTCTTTGAGCGCGAATTTTTGCGCCGCGTACGCGTCATTATTTCGCTTCGAAAAATTCTTGTCTCAGCAACACTCACAGTCCCCGCAGTCATCGGGGAGTCATGAGCGACGCGGCGCACTTACCGTGCACGTGCGCGTTCATGATTCAACTCAACCTCAATGCAGGAGACTTACAAGTGAAAAACATCAATGGAAAGTTAGTTGTTGGAATGCTATGTCTGTCCGCCGTCGCAACAGTGAACGCTGACCCGAATGTGTATAAAGGCGGGAATTTGTGGTCGATCACCGCGTACGATGATTCGTCTGCCGTGCATACGGCATGGGCGACGCAGGGAATTTGTTTTCTTCCCCCGGTCGCAGTCGGCACTCATATGCGCGGCAATTGGTACTCAACGACGTTCCCGGATTGGAACGGCGTCTACAGCCAGGAAGGCGATCAGGTATTCATGCACGGCGATTATGCAAAGGATGTAGGTCATGACGGGATCAAGTTCGAGATCGTCACCGACTCGCCGCGCAATATCGCCGCCGGGCATTGGTTCGAGTGGCGCGAGAACGGCGCGTTCGGCAACACCATCGGTTTTGCCAACACGAAACTGGAACGCATTGGCTACTGCCGGGTCATCCAGTCGGTAGATTTGCCGAGCCTGTATGTCGCGCCCCGCCTGCTGTTAGACGGACGCGTTGCGCAATATCCGGGTGAGCCCAACCAGGTGCCATTGAAGGACCTGGGGGCGATTGACGTACTGCAGTAGTCGCAACTCCGCCCGCGAAGGGTAACCTTCGCGGGTGTTTCAATAACAACTTGCGGGTTGATGCCGTGGCGGAAAGAGCCGCTGTGCTTTACGAAAATCAATGCCGCAAGCCTGCCAATAATTTTTCCGTTTCCATCAACAGCGCGCTGCGTTTGAACAGTCGGCTAGAGTGTTGTTCCCGGTATCGTAAGGAGGCACGCAAAGCGTAGGGCAGAGCCCAATTTTTCGCTATCATCGTCAGGCTGTTTAAAACACGGGTGCAAAAAATGGGTGGAAAACGGTGACTGAAAACAACCAACACGACACCATCCGCGCGGTGCTGTGGGTGGACGATCAACTGCAATTACTCGATCAGCGGGTGTTGCCGCAGCGCGTGGAATATTTGTGTTTGGCGGATGCGGCGAGTGTGGCGCAGGCGATTAAAGACATGGTAGTGCGCGGCGCCCCGGCGATTGGTATTGCGGCCGCGTACGGTGTGGTGCTGGCGGCGCGCGCGCGTTATGCACGTGCGCCGGCGAGCTGGAAACAAGACATCGCCGCTGATCTAAAGCGGCTCGCGGATTCGCGACCGACGGCGGTGAATCTGTTTTGGGCGCTGGCGCGCATGCAGGCGGCCATAAGCTCATGCGTCGCACTCGACGGCGATCCGTGCACGGCTTTGCTGGCCGAAGCGCAGCGCATTCACGACGAAGACATCGCGGCCAACCGGCGCATGGGCGCGCTGGGTGCGGAATTGATCGCGCCCGGCAGCGGCATTCTCACCCATTGCAATACCGGTTCGCTGGCGACCGGCGGTTACGGCACGGCTTTGGGTGTGATCCGCAGTGCGTATGCGGCGGGCAAGGTGAGCGAAGTGTTCGCCGGTGAAACGCGGCCGTGGTTGCAAGGCGCGCGCCTCACGGCGTGGGAACTGGTGCAAGACCAGATTCCCGTCACGTTGCTGGCCGACAGTGCGGCGGCGTACTTGATGAAACTCGGCAAGGTGCAGTGGGTGATCGTCGGCGCGGATCGCATCACCGCCAACGGCGACGTGGCCAACAAGATCGGTACCTACAGTCTGGCGGTGAACGCGCAGCGCCATGACGTGAAATTCATGGTGGTCGCGCCGACCTCGACGGTGGATATGAAGCTGGCGAGCGGCGAAGAAATCCCGATTGAGCAACGACCCTCAACAGAAGTGTTAAGTCTCGGCACCCAACGCGTGGCGGCGGAGGGCGCGCAGGCATGGAATCCGTCGTTCGATGTGACGCCCGCCGAGTTGATCGACGCCATCGTGACCGAGCAAGGCATCGTGCGAAATCCGACCCGCCAGCGGATGCGCGCGCTGTTTGGGTAGGGTGTATTGAGCAGGTCTTTTTAGCCTGATGTTTTGGTGCTTCCCCATCCGTGCTGTGTTACCATTTCCCGCCTCGGAAAACGGCTTTCGTTCGTAGTACAGCCAACCTTTCTCGAACAAAAAAATCGGTGCACGGGCGGGTCTGTTCCCCCGTAAAAATAAGCAACTCAACGACTGAAGGATTGCGACTTGCCGATGGATTTCGCCAAAGAAGTTCTGCCCGTCAACCTCGAAGACGAAATGCGCCGCTCCTACCTCGATTACGCGATGAGCGTAATCATCGGGCGCGCCCTCCCGGATGTACGCGATGGACTCAAACCAGTGCACCGCCGCGTGTTATATGCGATGCGCGAACTGGGCAATGACTGGAACAAGCCCTACAAAAAATCCGCGCGCGTGGTCGGCGACGTGATCGGTAAATACCATCCGCACGGCGACACGGCGGTGTACGACACCATCGTGCGCATGGCGCAGCCGTTTTCGCTGCGCTACATGCTGGTCGACGGGCAAGGCAACTTCGGTTCGGTGGACGGCGACGCACCGGCCGCGATGCGTTACACCGAAGTGCGCATGGCGCGCATCGCGCACGAACTGCTGGCGGATCTCGACAAGGAAACCGTCGACTTCAAGCCCAATTACGACGAGTCGGAGCACGAGCCCTCGGTGATGCCTGCGCGCATCCCGAATCTGCTGATCAATGGTTCGTCAGGCATTGCGGTCGGCATGGCCACCAATATTCCGCCGCACAATCTCACCGAAGTGATCAACGCTTGCCTTGCGCTGATCGACGATCCGGAGATCGACATTGCCGGACTGATGCAACATATCCCCGGCCCGGATTTCCCGACCTGGGCGATTATCAATGGTTCGCGCGGCATCCACGACGCGTATCACACCGGGCGCGGCAAGATTTATCTGCGCGCGCGCTCGCATATCGAAACCGACGACAAGACCGGTAAAGACAGTATCGTCGTCACCGAGTTGCCGTATCAGGTGAACAAGGCGCGGCTGGTGGAGAAAATCGCCGAGCTGGTGAAAGACAAAAAAATCGAAGGCATTACCGCGCTGCGCGACGAGTCCGACAAAGACGGCATGCGCATGGTGGTCGAATTGCGTCGCGGCGAACTGCCGGAAGTGATGCTCAACAATTTGTACCAGCACACCCAAATGCAGGACGTGTTCGGTATCAACATGGTGGCGGTGGTCGATGGCCAGCCGCGCCTGTTGAATCTCAAGCAACTGATCGAAGCGTTCATCCGCCATCGCCGTGAAGTCGTCACGCGCCGCACCGTGTTCGACCTGCGCAAGGCGCGCGAGCGTGCGCATGTGTTGGAAGGTTTGGCGATTGCGCTGGCCAACATCGACCCGATCATCAAGCTCATTAAAGAGTCGTCCAATCCGGCGGAGGCGAAGGTGGGCCTGATGGCGCAGCCGTGGGCACCCGGGATTGTGGTGCAGATGCTGGAACGCGGCGGCGCGGAAATGTCGCGACCGCGCGATCTGGCGCCGCAGTTCGGGCTGAAGCCCGAAGGCTATCAACTGTCGGACGTGCAGGCGCAGGCGATTCTGGATTTGCGTTTGCATCGCCTCACCGGTTTGGAGCAAGACAAGATCCTCGGCGAGTACAAAGAAATCTTGGTCAAGATCGACGACTTGCTCGACATCCTGCGCAGCCCGGAGCGTTTGATGCGCGTGATCCGCGACGAGCTGAGCGCGATCAAGGAACAATACGGCGATAAGCGCCGCACCGAGATCGTGGTGTTGCAGCAGGACATGTCGCTGGCGGATTTGATCACGCCGGAAGAAGTCGTGGTGACGTTCTCGCACGAAGGCTACGCCAAGGCGCAACCGTTGAGCGATTACCGCGCGCAGCGTCGGGGCGGTCGCGGCAAGACGGCGACTTCGATGAAAGAAGAAGATTTCATCGACAAATTATTTGTCGCCAACACCCACGACACGCTGCTGTGTTTCTCCAGTCGCGGCAAAGTGTATTGGATCAAAGTGTACGAGTTGCCGCAGGCCAGCCGCATATCGCGCGGCAAACCGTTGGTGAACTTGCTGCCGCTGGAAGACGGCGAGCGCATCAACGCGGTGTTGCCGGTCAAGGACTATGACGCAAACAAATTTGTGTTCATGGCCACCAGCAGCGGCACCGTGAAAAAAACCTCGCTGGTCGATTTTTCGCGCCCGCGTGCCAACGGCATCATCGCGCTGGGCCTGCGCGGCGACGACACCCTGGTGGGTGTGGATATCACTGACGGTACCTGCGACGTCATGCTGTTTAGCAGCGCCGGAAAATCAGTACGTTTCAAAGAAAGTGACGTGCGCGAGATGGGCCGCAATGCGGCGGGCGTGCGCGGCATCCGTTTGCAGGCCGGGCAAAAGCTCATCGCTTTAATGATTGCACGTGGCACCGGCGCGGTGTTGACCGCCACCGAAAAAGGCTACGGCAAGCGCACCCCGCTGGCCGATTACCCGGTGAAAGGCCGTGGCGGGCTGGGCGTGATTTCCATTCAAACCAGTGAGCGCAACGGCAACGTCGTCGGCGCGGTGCTGGTCGACGAAAAAGACGAAATCATGCTGATATCAAATCAAGGCACCTTGGTGCGCACACGCTGCGCCGAAGTGTCCGAGGTCGGTCGCAACACCCAGGGCGTGCGGCTCATCAATGTCGCCGAAGGTGAACGCCTGGTCAGCATCGAACGCATCGCCGAAGGGCAGGACGGTGTGATTGCGGATGTGCCGGACGGCGGGGAAGCCGGTGGCGCAGACAGTGCCTCGGAACCGACCGAAGAATAAAAAAGTAGTAGGTTGGGTTAGCGCAGCGTAACCCAACAGTTACGGGTCATGCTGGGTTACGCTGCGCTAACCCAGCCTACGAACAATACGAATTCTGGCTTGAAATGGAGGTGTAAAACCATGGCACGTGTATTCAACTTCAGTTCGGGCCCGGCGATGTTGCCGGAAGCGGTGTTGCAGAAAGCCCGCGAAGAAATGCTCGACTGG
>JANOOV010000444.1:0-2318 GCA_031421535.1 Gammaproteobacteria bacterium | reverse complement strand
GCGGTTACTGCTGTGCGGCCTGGGTGCGATGAAACGTCGTGGATCGAGCCTGGTCAGTTACGTGCTGTTCGAGGAAGGCTACACGCGTGCGCTGATCGACTTGGGCTACGCAGATACTCTCAAACGCAAAGACGAAGTGCGGCGATTCCTGGGGCACGGCGCTCCTGACATGATCAATGCTGAGGATGCTTCGCCATTGCATCGAAGTGTGTGATCGGCCGCTGCGGTTCGACCGCGCCCCGGGCTTTGATAATGTCGAGAACCGCCCGCGTGTGGGCAAGTGCCTCGTCTTTGCTGCGCATCGCGTGCGGGGGCGGTGCGTGAATCACCACGGAGGAGTCGGCGCTTTGCGCGTGCTGCGCCGCGTGGACATGCTCGGACATGGTCAGCGCCGCCGCATGCATGTTCTGCGCGATGCTCCAGGGCGTGGTTCCCATATCGCCTGTAACATCCAGGCGTGCACCGCATTTAATCAACATTTCCAGCATTTTGGGTTGGCTGCGCATGATCGCGTGCGTCAGCGGCGTGTGGCCGCGCTGGTCCCGGGCATTAACATCCGCACCGGAATCCAGCAAATGTCTCACCACCGAAAGGTCGTAGGAGCCGATGGCTTTCATCAACGGCGTGAGGCCGTCGCGATCATGCACGTTCACGTGGGCGCCGCGCGCGATGAGCAGCTTGACAACCTTGAGGCTGATTTTTTTATCCGCGTTGAAATTCACATCGCTGGCAACAATCAGCGGCGTCAATTGCAAGGGCGGGTGCCGAACATTGACATCAGCGCCCGAAGTAAGCAGCGCGCCCACCCGCGCATCCTGATTCCGGTTTACCGCGTTAAGCAGTTCCTGGTCTATTGGAGTGACGTCGGCATTAGCCGCCGTCACCGTCAGGACGGTGCCGAGAAGCATGGCCCGCGTGATATGGAAGCGCAGCATGGCCTTACGTCACCGTGATCATTGCGCGAATGGTGCCGATCTGCACCAGTGAGCCACTCAGCGTACGGTAGTTGTAGAAGAAAATATCCACCGGGTAATTACCGGCCGTGGTGGGTGTGAACATGAAGTCGTAACGTTCCGCCGGGGTCATGGTGACCGACGCACCCGAGCCGAGGTTTTGCGCCGTCGCACGCGGACGACCGTCTTCGGCCACCACCGTGACCGCGCCGATGCCGGAAGGAAATGTCACTTTCTGCGGCACGTACCCGGCCATGATGTAGCGCAACAATACGGTCTGGCCTCGGGGCACGGTAATTTTGACGCGCGGGTCGGTTTGCGTCAGGTTTGCACCCAGCCCGTTGATACAAAATATATTCGGATTGAAATTGTTGAGACCCGCGTCACCGCCGCACAGCGCGGCGTCCCACGGCTTGCAATGCCAGGCCGGGTCGATATCATCGACCGCCCAAATCGCCTCGACGTTGTATAACGGGCCGCCCCCAAACGGTCGCCTGGAACCGTCCGCCGGATCGATGATGAGCGCACCGTACATGCCCATCTCGGCGTGCAGCACGGTGTTGACATGGCAGTGATAGAAATAAGTTCCGGCCTGCGAGGCTTTCCATTGGTAGGTGTACTGTCCGAGCACGTCGAACGAATAATGTCCGACGCCATCGTTGAAACTGGAAGGCTCGATACCGTGATGATGAATGGTGTGCGGCGCCATCATCGCCATCGCGTTCAGCACGGTGTGAACGATCTGGCCCTGCCGCACGCGTATTGCAGGCGCCGGAAATGATCCACCCATGCCGCCGCCTCCGAGCGCGCCGTCGAAAAATCCCCAGATCGGCACGGTGACGCCATTAATGACCTGATTGCCTTGCATGAACGTCGTGCGGCGAAACGTGATATCGGGCGTGACGCGCCCCGGGGTTGCCGGGGCATCCGTGTTGATACCGCAGTTGCCGGTGGTGCCGACTAGACAATTTGCCATGGCCATGTTCTTTACTCCTGATTTTTAGTTTATGGCAGCGCTGCTACGCCTTTCGTCACCTCCGACTCCAGCGTGGGTTTCTTCCCCAGCGAGATCAGGCAATGCATGCCGTGCGGATACATGCCGCCGCCCGCCGTCTGTGAATATTCGGCATGACAATGCATCGGAAAATTCTGCACCGCCGTGGTGATCGCGGGCCATGCGTCCGGCGGCACTTTGAACGGGAAGATGACGTCGCGACGGTCTTTCGGGAACATCGACACCACGTCCTTGAATTTACGATTGCTGGAGAAATTGGCGCCGTTGATGCTGCAAATCTCGACATGGTTGGCGTGAAAATGCGGCGAATGCACCGTGCCGCCCGCGTTCATGATGCGCACCAGGGCGGG
>JANOOV010000443.1:0-4053 GCA_031421535.1 Gammaproteobacteria bacterium | reverse complement strand
CCTCCTGGCCGTGGCCGTATCCGCCGGTCGAGCTACCCTACCCCAACATCAAGATGAATCGCGCCGATCCGGGTAATTTTGAAGATGGTATGGGCGGGCATGGTGTAGCACTGTCAGCGGACTTCGATGGCCTTTTGAATTATCGCGAGTTCGCGCACCTGTTGCCGGAAAACGTCCGTCGCGGCCTGAAACTTTAACTGGGAGAAGCGCACATGAAAAACATCAGACCCGTATCGAAAATCAGTTTGATCGCCGGTGTTGCCGTGGCGGCTCTGCTCAGTGGAGTTGCCCAGGCGAAAGACCCGCGCACCGCGACGCAAGCAGAGGACGAATGGAATGCCTTAATGACCGCCGTCAGCAAGGGTGATGCGTTGTGGCACAACGGCAAATTGGGCAGCAACGGTTTAGCCTGCGGTAATTGCCACCCCGACGGCTCGGCGACCAACCCGCATACCTGGCCGAAGTTCCAGACCAACCTCGGCAAGGTCGGCACGCTGCGCGACATGATTAACTGGTGCATCACCGTTCCCATGCAAGGCAAACCTTTGGCGCTGGACAGCGCCGACATGGTTTCAATGGAGGCGTATGCGACTTATATGCATCAAGGCGTGAAGATCGACATGGCAAAAGATGAGCAGCATGGAGCGGTACCGGTCAAATCCGGACCGGGTTATCCGGATCGGGGTGGTTACTAGCTCGCAGCGTGTATTGATGTCGTTACCGCGTTTGCCGGAGTGGTATCCGGCAAACGCGGTGTCTTATCAGGCAGCGATCCCGCTCATGAAAACAAACTCGTTATCCATGCTCATTTATTTTGTTACCGCGTGGCTTGCAACCGCAGCGCACGCGGACTCCTGCAAGGCGGGCACTCGCCCTGCGTCAACACCGACCGAACGGTTTTCCCTCAATGCCAACGGGTCAGTACTAGACAAACAAACCGGATTGACCTGGATGCGCTGCGCGCTGGGGCAGACATGGGACGCAGGCACCTGCATGGGCACCGCCACCAACTACGCATGGCAAGACACCGATTGGGCCAAAGACACCGTCAACCTTGATGGCTACGCTGACCACACCGACTGGCGCATTCCGCTGGTGCCGGAACTGGCATCCATCGTCGAACTGGGGTGCCTCGACCACAGAATCAACACCACGGTTTTCCCCAAAACTCCGCCCGGCCTGTTCTGGAGCAGCACCGAAAAAACCAAGCGCCAAGACTATGCCTACGCGCTGGATTTCGGCGCGGGCGGCGCGACTGCGCAACTGAAAACCATCCCCGGCGCTTTACGCCTGGTGCGCGGTGGTCCCTGGTGGACACCACCCAAATAATATCCGCGCGCCTTAACCTTAAATAGTCTCGACCTGCGGCATGCCAAGCAATGCCTGCAGATGCGCAGCCACACAGCGCCCCAGCGCGTCGGTGTTGTAACCGCCTTCCAGCACGGACACGATGCGGCCGTGCGCGTACTGATCGGCAATTGCCTTGGCCTGCTCAGTCACCCAGAAATAATCGCCCGTGTCGAACAACAGTTGGCCAAGCTCGTCGTCGCGGTGCGCGTCGAATCCGGCGGAGAACATTACCAATTGCGGCTGGAATTTATGTAGCGCCGGTAACCAGCGCGCCTCCACAATGCGACGAAATTCCGTTCCGCTGGTGCCCGCCGCCAACGGCGTGTTGATGATGTGTTCCTGCGTCGGCGCCGTGCCGCTGTACGGATAAAACGGATGCTGAAAGGCGGAACACAACAGCACGCGCGGATCAGCACCGAAAATGTCCTCGGTGCCGTTGCCGTGGTGCACATCGAAATCCAGAATGGCGATGCGCCCGACCCCATGCGCAGCCAGCGCATGCGCGGCGCCGACCGCGACATTATTGAAAAAACAAAAACCCATCGCGCGTTTGCGTCCGGCATGATGTCCGGGCGGACGGACATTGCAAAATGCCGCCGCGACCTCGCCGCGCATCACCAGATCCACGGCGTGCACCACCGCACCCGCCGCGTGCAACGCCGCGGACAAGGTGTAGGGGTTCATTACAGTGTCGGAATCGAGTGCGATCAGGCCGTGTTGCGGTGCGGATTGAAATAGCGAATCGACGTAGTCCGTGTCGTGCACGCGCTCCAGTTGTTCGCGATTTGCCGCAGGGGCCTGGTAGTGACTCAAAAGCGTATCCATACGCAATGCGATGAGCTGATCGCTGATCGCCCGCAGGCGCGCCGGGCTCTCGGGGTGAAGCACGCCCATGTCGTGCAGCAAACAATCGGGATGGGAAATCAACGCAACCGTCATAACCAGAAAATCCGTGACTGCAATGAAGCGGGAAGTCTACGGATGATTTGGCGTGCGTTGCAATCAGGAGTTGCAGGGATGCCAACATGCAACACGATGCTTCTCGGACACCGTGGTGAGTTCCGGCATCTGTTGCGCACAATGTTCGGTCGCACGCGCACAACGGCCGTAAAAACGGCATTCATCGGGCGACGGGTCGATGGGGCTGCGTGGTTCGCCGCTGGGCACTGCACGGCGCGCTGCATCGCCACCCAGGCGTGGAATGGCGGCGATGAGTTCAGCAGTGTACGGATGACGCGGCGTGCGGAATAATTCCTCGGCGGGCCCGATCTCGACGACCTTGCCCAGGTACATCACCAGCACGCGATCGCACATGAGTCGCACCACGTTCAAATCATGCGACACGAACAAATAACTCATGCCCAGGCGTGTGCGCAGATCGGCAAGCAACTTTAAAATGATCGCTTGCACTGACACGTCAAGCGCGGCAGTGGGTTCATCGAGAATCAGCAATTTTGGATTCGAGGCCAACGCACGTGCAATGTTCACGCGCGCTTTCTGGCCACCCGAGAGCTGGTGTGGATAGCGCGCGAGCAACTCACCGGGCAAGCCCACTTGATCGGCGAGTTCGGCGATGCGCGCAGTTAACGCGTGCTTGTCGTGCAGTCCGAGCAGCAGTTTAAGCGGTTCGGCAAGGGTGGCGTGCGCGGTGAAGCGCGGGTTCAAGCTGGTGACCGAATCCTGAAACACCATTTGAATGGCACGCCGTGCGGGCACGCGCATGAAACTGTGCGCCGGAACGTTGCCGATGTCGTGACCCTCGAACCAGATACGTCCCTCGGTCGGGTCGATCAAGCGTGCGACAACGCGCGACAACGTGGATTTGCCGCAGCCGGATTCGCCCACCAGCCCGACGCTTTCGCCGGGCGCGATGGAAAAACTGACATCGTCCACCGCGTGCAGCCACTGCGCGGACGCGCGACTGAATCCGGTGTGGGCGACGGGGAAATGTTTTTCCAGGGTTTCGATGCGCAGGAGTTCGGTCATAACGGAAAGTGGCATGCCACTGTGTGGCCGTTGTCCACTACCGCACGCGGTAACGGTAGCTCGCACGACAACAGATAATACTCGCAGCGCAGGCTAAAACGGCACGGCGGCAAGTCCGTCGCACGCAGATCGGGCAAGGCGCCGGGTATCGACGCCAGTGCGCGTACGTCGACGCAATCCTGCGGCGTCGCGCCGATCAAGCGCGCCGTATACGGATGCCGGGGCGATTCAAACAACGTGCGCGTGGGTGCGGTTTCCACCACATGCCCGGCGTGCATCACGACGATGCGGTCGCAGGATTCGGACGCCAGGGCCAGGTCGTGAGTAATCAGGATCGCGGCCATGTGATTGCGGTGCACCAAGTCGCGGATCAAGTCCATCACTACCGCCTGCGTGGTGACATCCAGCCCCGTGGTCGGTTCGTCGGCGATCAACAACGCGGGCTCAGCGGCAATCGCCAACGCGATCATTACGCGCTGGCATTGACCGCCGGACAGCTCGAACGGGTAAGCGTGGTAGCGGCGCGCGGCATCCGGGATGCGCACTTGTTCCAGGCACGCCAGCGCGCGTTTTTTAATGTCACGTCGTGGAGTATTCGTGTGCCGCACCAGTACGTCTTCCAGTTGCAGACCAATCTTACGAATCGGGTTCAGCGCCGCACGCGGATTCTGAAAAATCATCGCGAGCTTGCGGCCGCGTATGCCGCGCATCTCGGCT
>JANOOV010000442.1:0-2034 GCA_031421535.1 Gammaproteobacteria bacterium | reverse complement strand
GTTACCGCTGAATGATTGTTGGCTCCGTCTGATTCGGCTATAGCCGCATTTCCTGAGCCGAACAAGATTCCAATGACCAATGCACTGCGACAAATTACACGCTTCATATACAACCCCCTTCTGATTGAACAACATTAGGTGGCGGAGTATCGATTGGCCGAGACTCTGTGGTCAAGCTCGGTTACTCTTTAAAAGAGCTATGAAAATGCAGCTCAGCCCCGAATTTCGCTGTAATAAGTATATAGAGGTCAGAAAATTAGTCGGTCTGTGGTAAAACACAATCCACTGATTCAAAGCGTGTTAGTTGGCGCATTTATTACGTCGAGTTGAACTTTTTCTGTGGCCGTAAATATTTCTTTGTTACACCAACTTCTACCGGCCTGCATGCTGAAAGATCAGTATCGTTTGCAGCGGCGGTTGCGCGAGCTTGAGCAGCGCGCGAAGCGCGAGCGCGATGTGAGTGCGGAATTGTCGCAACTTGAGACTCGGATTCGCACGTCAGCCGCCGAGCGTGAGCGGCGCGCAGCGAATGTGCCCAAGCCGGAATTCTCCGATGATCTGCCGATCAATCAGCGGCGCGCGGAAATCGCGGCGGCGATTGCGCAGCATCAGGTGGTGGTGATTTGCGGCGAGACTGGGTCGGGTAAGACCACGCAGTTGCCAAAGATTTGTCTGGAATTGGGGCGCGGCGTGGCGGGATTAATCGGGCATACACAGCCACGCCGCATCGCGGCGCGCACGGTGGCGACGCGCATTGCGCAGGAGTTGAAGAGCGAGGCGGGGCGCGCGGTCGGCTTCAAGGTGCGCTTTACCGACCACACGGGACCGGACAGTTATATAAAAGTCATGACCGACGGCATTCTGCTGGCGGAGATGCAGGCCGACCGGTTTCTGAATCAATACGACACGCTCATCATCGACGAAGCGCACGAACGCAGCCTCAATATCGATTTCTTGCTGGGTTATTTGCGTAATATGTTGCCCAAGCGTCCCGATCTCAAGTTGATCGTGACGTCGGCGACCATTGACCCACAGCGCTTCGCGCGGCATTTCAACAACGCGCCGGTGATCGAAGTCTCCGGCCGCATGTATCCTGTCGAGACGCGCTACCGTCCGCGCGTGGACACGACCGAGGATGGTGAAGGGGAAGATGAAGTGCAGGCGATCGTCGGCGCGGTCGACGAAGCGGTGCGCGAGGGCGGCGGCGATATTCTGGTGTTCTTCAGCGGCGAGCGCGAGATCCGCGAGACGGCCGAAGCCTTGCGTAAACATCATCCGCCGCAGACAGAAATCCTGCCGCTGTATTCACGCTTGAGCGTCGCCGAACAACTGCGCGTGTTCGCACCGCATGCGGGCCGGCGCATTGTGCTCGCCACCAACGTGGCCGAAACCTCGCTGACGGTGCCAGGTATTCGGTATGTGATCGACACCGGCGTGGCGCGCATCAGTCGTTATAGCCATCGCACCAAAATCCAGCGTTTGCCGGTGGAGCCGATTTCGCAAGCCAGTGCCGATCAGCGCAAGGGCCGCTGTGGGCGCGTGGGTCCGGGTATTTGCATTCGCCTGTATGGTGAAGACGACTACAACACTCGACCGCGTTTCACCGACCCGGAAATCCTGCGCACCAATCTGGCCAATGTGATTTTGCAGATGAAAGCGCTGCGGCTGGGCGATGTTGAGTCGTTTCCGTTCATCGATCCGCCCGATGCGCGATTAGTGCGCGACGGCATTCGGCTGTTGGAAGAACTGCACGCGTTGGACGTGAGCAGCGAGAAAGAATTTTCTGACAAACTTGATTCCGTTACATCGGATCTCGATGTGCTGTCGGAACATAAGAGGCTGAACGAAGGACTCCTTCCCCCTGGAAGGGGGAAGGGCGGGATGGGGGTAGGTCATATGAACGACCCCCATCCCAACCTTCCCCCTTCCAGGGGGAAGGAGCCAATATCCGCCGCAATTACCCATAGTGTAGATAAAAATTCAGGGGGCCTGAGCTTGATAGGGCGGCAGCTCGCACGCTTTCCGGTCGATCCG
>JANOOV010000441.1:0-2505 GCA_031421535.1 Gammaproteobacteria bacterium | reverse complement strand
CGCGGGCGCCGGAGTTTTACTGATCTTCACCCTGTTGCTGCTGGTGGTGCCGGACAATGCGCTGCGCAGCGTCGGCGCCCTGGGCCTGACGGCCGCTGCGCTGGCGTGGTGGGAATTACGCGTCGACCCGCGCTTTGGGGGCGCTATTTTTGCGTTGATGGGGGTCGCGGTGATCTTGCTGCCCGGCCGCTGGACCGAGTTGCAAATCACGCCGAACAAAAGTCTGCCGCAAGCCTTGCAAGTCGGCGGCGCGCAACTGGTCAGTGAACGCTCCGGCCCGTTGGGCCTGGTGAGCGTAGTCGAAAATACGCTGATTCCGTGGCGTTATGCACCCGGCTTAAGTCTGCAAGCCACACACGAGCCGCCGGAGCAGATCGGCGTGTTTACCGATGGCGACGCGCTGACGATGATTACCCGCCCCAGCAAAATTCCGGCGGAAATGGATTACCTGGATCAAACCACCTCCGCCCTGCCCTATCGCCTGCGCACCTTGCAGCATGTCCTGGTGCTGGGTGCGGGCGGCGGCGGCGAGGTGTTGCAGGCGCGGGTGCACAACGTGCCGCTGATCGAAGCCGTCGAGATCAATCCGCAGATCGCAGAACTGGTGCGCGACGATTACGGCGAACTCTCGGGTCGTCTTTATGATGCCCCGGACGTCAAGCTGCACATTGCCGAACCGCGTGGCTTCATCGCCGCAAGCGAGCAGAGCTTCGACCTGATTCAGATCGCGCTGCTTAACAGCGTCGTGGGCGCGTCGAGCGGACGCTACGCACTGGGCGAAAACTATCTCTATACCGTGGAAGCGATGCGCGACTACCTCGCGCATCTTGAACCGACCGGCTACCTCGCCATCACGCGCTGGATCAACGTGCCACCGCGTGACACTTTAAAGCTGCTGTTAACGGCGGCAACCGCGCTGGAACGCAACGGCATTCGCGCCCCCGCCGAACAACTGTTCCTGCTGCGCAGCGGCCAGACCGCAACCCTGATCGTGAAAAACAGTCCGTACAGCGCAGCGGAAATCGCTACATTGCAGGCCTTCTGCCGTCAGTACAAATTTGACCTGGGCTACTACCCCGGCATGCAGGAAGAAGACGCCCACCTGTTCAACATCACGGATCGCGCTTATTTTTTCGGGGGCGCCCAGGCCCTGCTCAGCGAGCGCCGCAGCGCGTTCGTCGAGCGCTACAAGTTCAACCTGGACCCCGCCACCGACGACCGTCCCTACTTTTTTCATTTCTTCAAATGGAACAATCTCGGCGAGATGTTGGCGCCACGCGATGTCGCCGGTGTAGCGCTGATGGAATGGAGTTATATCGTGCTGGTCGCGACATTTATCGCGGCAGCGCTCGCGGGTCTGTGCATCATTTTTGCACCGCTGCTGTTTGCGGGGCGCATGCGCAAAGACCTGCCGCGTAACGCCGCGCTGGGAAGAGTGCTGGGGTATTTCCTGCTCATCGGCTTTGCGTCCACGCTGCTGCAAATGGCAATCGTGCAAAAATTCATGTTGCTGCTCTACCATCCGGTTTACACCCTTGTCGTAGTGTTGACGACGGTGCTGATTTTCGGCGGCGTCGGCAGCCTGCTGGTGCAACGTTTCGCCGACGCGCGTCACCACCGCACCATTGCGATATGGGCAGTTGCCGTCATTGCCGCGCTCTGCCTGCTGTATGTCAACATCCTTGGCCCGTTGTTCAGCACCGCACTTCCGTTTGCGCCGGAACTCAAAATCGTGCTGGCGGTCGCCCTCATCGCCCCCATAGCATTTTGCATGGGCCTGCCGCTGCCGCTTGCTCTGGATCTGCTGGGCACCGACATGCCCGCCGCGTTGCCGTGGGCCTTGAGCGTGAACCAGTGTGCCGCCCTGGTGGGCGCCGCCGCCACCATGCTGCTCGCCATGCACGTGGGATTTACGCTGGTCATCGTCATCGGCATTGCGCTCTACGCCCTGGCGCTGTTGACGTTCCCAAAGCCCGCGTAGTGACGCGCAGGCAGTCCGCCATGTCGATACCCGCCCCGTCTCTCGCCCCACACACGCCGATGATGCAGCAGTATCTGCGCCTCAAGGCGGAGCATCCCGATATTTTGCTGTTCTATCGCATGGGCGATTTTTACGAACTGTTTTACGACGACGCGCGCAAGGTGGCGCGCCTGATCGACATCACGCTGACGGCGCGCGGGCAATCGGCGGGCGAACCGATCCCGATGGCGGGTATTCCTTATCATGCAGCTGATCAATATCTGGCGCGGTTGGTGAAACTGGGTGAATCGGTCGCGATCTGCGAACAGATCGGCGACCCGGCCACGTCGAAAGGTCCGGTGGAACGCAAAGTAATGCGGGTGGTGACACCCGGCACCGTGACCGACGAAGCGCTGCTCGAAGAGCGCCGCGATAATCTGCTCGTCGCGTTGCACGCGCACGGCGAACACTATGGACTGGCGGTGCTCGACGTGAGCAGCGGCCGCTTCACCGTCATGGAAGTGCGCGGCGACGAAGCGCTGCTG
>JANOOV010000440.1:0-4552 GCA_031421535.1 Gammaproteobacteria bacterium | reverse complement strand
CTGCGCCGACGCGTGCGGTACGTGCACACCGTGCTCGCACCCGGTTCGGCACTGATCGCACTGATGGGCACGGTGTGGCTGCTCGAACGCTCGCTCGATATCAAGTTGTTACCACTGTAGCTTGACAATATAGGTTTGAGTTGTAGGTTCTGTTGATCAACGCAGCGTTCGCGGGATCATCACGGTCAACTACTGGGTTTATCAACATAGCCTGCCGGATACTCAGCTGCCGCGCAGTTCCTTGCGGATCACTAATTTCAGCCCCGACCACACTTCACTCACTGCGCAGACCTTGATATCGACGAAATCCAGCGGCAACGCAACGGTGCGAATCACGTCTTCGGTGATGTCGGTTGTTACCTTGGAGGCTTTCTTGGGCCACGACACCCAGATGAATCCGGCAGGCTCCAGATCGTGCCGGTAATTCCTCAACAAGCGCGCCAGTTCTTTTTTCTCTGTCACGAATACATGCGCCGCCGTGAACGGTGGCGATGCTGATGTCGCCACCTGCGCATTCGCCGGTAGCTTACCCAACCACGCGTGAAATTCCTGCGGAGCATTGATCACCAAGTAGGTCATCCCCGGCTTGATGCCAAGTTTCTTCGGTAAAGGCGTACCTGAATACCCGGATTGTGCAGTCACGTCTTTAACCTCTAACGATCATGAAGACCAACGTTCGCCATCGCACCACGCACACGCGTAACTGCGTCATGCGGACGACGTTTTTGGCGCTAACTCTGAACTTGGCTGCCGGTCACTGGCGATGCATGCTGGGAGTCAAAATGGCGGATGGCTGCACTCATCCACCCTACCTTCGAGATTTAAATTGGTCGGGGCGACAGGATTTGAACCTGCGACCACCTCCACCCCAAGGAGGTGCGCTACCAGGCTGCGCTACGCCCCGAATGACTTCTGAAAAAGCAGGCGGCTATGATAACCGCCCGCGTTTACGGCTGCAAAGCAAAATCAACGTTTGAGAATTTCGAGCACCTGCTCAAGTTCCACCAAAGTTTGCTTGATGACTTGCTTGCTGTGATTCACATCTGCTTTCGCCGACACACCGGAAAGTTTTTGCCGCGCCCCGCCAATGGTAAAGCCCTGTTGGTAGAGCAGCCCGCGAATCTGGCGCACCAGCATCACATCGTGGCGCTGATAGTAGCGACGGTTACCCCGGCGCTTGACCGGCTTGAGCTGCGGAAATTCCTGCTCCCAATAACGCAACACGTGCGCCTTGACGCCACACAGATCACCGACTTCGCCGATGGTGAAATAGCGTTTGCCCGGGATGGGCGGCAGCTCACTGTTGTTCGCGGCTTCCAGCATAGGCTTCCACTCGCGCTTTCAGTTTTTGACCGGGGCGAAAGGTCACCACGCGTCGCGCGGTGATGGGAATTTCTTCGCCGGTTTTGGGATTGCGGCCGGGACGTTGTTTCTTGTCGCGTAAATCAAAGTTACCGAAACCGGATAACTTCACCTGCCGACCAGTCTCCAACGCGTTGCGGATTTCCTCAAAAAAAATCTCGACGATTTCCTTTGCCTCGCGCTTGTTAAGACCTAATTCTTCGTAGAGTTTCTCAGCCAGTTCCGCCTTAGTGAGCGTCATCGTTAACTCCTAAGTTTTGCCCCGAAATGTTGTGCGAGCGCGGTGAGAATTTTTTGTAACGCGGTCTCCACGTCGCCGTCGCTGAGTGTGCGTTCAAGCGTTTGGAACGTCAAGCCCAGGGCTAGACTTTTACTACCGGATTCAATGCCTTTGCCTTTATATACGTCGAAAAGCTGTAGGTGTGTTAACAACTCAGGTGCGGCGGCGCGAACACATTGCTCAACTTCGGCGTAAGCGACGGCCTCGCCCAGCACCACGGCGATGTCGCGGCGAATGGAGGGAAAGCGCGAAATTTCGCGATAGCGGCGCGCGGCGGCGGTCGCCACGGCAGCGTATTCGATTTCAAACACATGGGGGGCGCTGGGTAGGTCAAGCTGTTGCACCACCGACGGGTGCAACTCCCCTATCCAGCCGATCACTTGCCCGGCGCGGGTGATCGCCGCGCTGCGTCCGGGGTGCAAGGCCGGATGTTCCGCGCGCGTAAATTCAAATCCTGGCGTCGCACCGGCGAGTTGCAAAAGCTGCGCGACATCAGCCTTCACGTCGAAGAAATCCGCTGCGCGTTTTGGTGCGCCCCATTGCTCCGGCTCCACTGCCCCGTAGACCAGTCCGCCGATCACCATGTCCTGCTGAATCACGCCAGTGTTTTGAATGAAACGCAAACCGGATTCAAAAATCCGCACGCGATCTTGCTGGCGATTTAAATTGTGCAACAAGGTTTTCACCATGCCCGGCCACAGCCCGGTGCGCATCACGCTCATGTCGCTGGCGATTGGATTAGCCAGCTCAATCGGCACGCGCGCCGGATCCAGCAACTGCTGCAACTTGGGGTCAACGAAACTGTAGGTAATCACTTCCTGGTAGCCGCGCCGTAACAGCGCGTGGCGCACCTCGTTAATGTCAACACGAGCATCCGGTACCGGCAGCATTGCAAACGCCGCGCGTGGGCGCTGATTAGGAATGTGGTCGTAGCCGAAGACCCGTGCGAGCTCTTCAATGAGATCAACTTCCAGAGCGAGGTCAAAGCGAAACATCGGCGCGGTCACGGTCCAGCCATCGGGTGTTGCGGTGACCTTCATGCCAAGACGGGTAAGAATATCGAGCACCTGGTCATCGGGGATGGGAATGCCCAGCACACGGGTGATGCGCGCACGGCGCAGCGTGATCGGACTGCGGGCCGGCAAGTGTGCGGCACGCGTGACATCAATCACCGGACCAGCCTGGCCTCCGGCAATTTGCAGGATCAAGGCGGTCGCACGTTCGATTGCACGGCTCTGCAATTGGGGATCGACGCCGCGTTCGAAACGATGCGACGAATCGGTGTGCATGCCGAAGGCGCGTGCACGCCCGGCGACGGCATTGGGCGCGAAGAAGGCGCTTTCCAGAAAAATGTCGCGGGTCGCTGCGCCGACGGCGGAATCCAGGCCACCCATCACCCCGGCGATGGCCTGCGGCGCGCGTTGATCGGCGATGACTAAAGTCTCAGCCGTTAATGTCAACTCGCGCCCGTCCAGCAGGGTGATCTTTTCATCGGCACGCGCTTTGCGTACCACGATGCCGCCATGCAACTTAGCCAAATCAAACGCATGCATCGGCTGGCCAAGTTCGAGCATCACATAGTTGGTCACGTCCACCACGACACTGATGCTGCGCACGCCACTGCGCCGCAGGCGTTCTTGCAGCCACAGCGGCGACGCAGCGTCGGTATTTACCCCTCTGAGTACACGACCGGCATAGCGCGGGCAATCAGCGGAGGCTTGAATTTCAACCGGAAAAGTATCCGTGATCGCCGCAGTGATTGAGTCAATCTGCGGCGCCTTGAGCTGCATGCGATTCAACACAGCGACCTCGCGCGCAATGCCGGCGACGCTCAAACAATCACTGCGATTGGGCGTGAGTCCCAGCTCAATCGCTACGTCGTCACATCCCAATACTTCACGCAGGTCGGTACCGGCAACGGCATCCGGCGGCAGGATCAGCAACCCTTCGGCACTCTCGGCCATGCCCAATTCTTTCGCCGAACACAACATGCCGCTGGATTCGACACCGCGCAATGCAGCCTGTTTGATTTTCATACCACCGGGCAGCTCTGCGCCGATGCGCGCGCACGGTACACGCAAGCCCGCTGCGACGTTGGCGGCACCACACACAATCTGCAACGGCGCGTTTTCACCGACGTTGACTTTGCACACCTTTAATTTTTCAGCGTTGGGATGCGGCTCGATGCTCAGTACTTCGCCGACGACAACCTTGGAAAAGATACCCGCCATCGGCGTAATGCTATCGACTTCCAAACCAGCCATAGTCAATTGCGCGGTGAGTTGCGCGGTCGTGATGTCCGGGCTTACCCACTCACGTAGCCACTGTTCGCTGAATTTCATTGTGCAGATTCCATGTAGCCGTCCTTAAGAAAATTGCCATGCGACGCAGCGGACTCCTTCCCCCTGCAAGGGGGAAGGCTGGATGGGGGTGTTCAAGCACGCTGCCTTTGCAAAATCTTGTCACCCCCACCTAGCTGCAATTATCGGAATTGCTGTAAAAAGCGCAGGTCGTTGTCGAAGAACAAACGCAAATCGTTGACGCCATAACGCAACATCGCGAGGCGTTCGATGCCCATACCGAACGCAAAACCGGTATAGCGTTCCGCATCGATGTGCACGTGCTTGAACACGTTCGGATGCACCATGCCGCAGCCAAGAACTTCAAGCCAGCCGGTGTTCTTGCACACACGGCAACCCTTCGCACCGCAGATGACGCAACTCATGTCGACTTCCGCCGACGGTTCGGTAAACGGGAAATACGACGGCCGCAACCGCACCTGCAAATCCTTCTCAAAAAAGTTTTGCAGGAAGTCGTGCAGGATGCCTTTGAGATCGGCGAATGTCACATCCTCACCCACCATCAAGCCTTCGACTTGATGGAACATCGGCGAATGCGTCACATCCGAAT
>JANOOV010000439.1:0-12713 GCA_031421535.1 Gammaproteobacteria bacterium | reverse complement strand
TGAACAGCACTGGTCACGATCCGGTATCAAAGCCAACCGGTTGAAGCTGGAGAATGATGAGTGAGATGCGCCAATTCCTGATCTACCAAAGCGAAGACGGCTCCACCCGCATCGACGTAATACTGGAGGCGGAAACCCTGTGGCTGAACCAGAAGCAGTTGACTGAACTGTTTGGCAAGGCTAAGGGCACGATCAGCGAGCACATCAAACATATCTTCGAAGATGGTGAGTTGGCCCCGGCGGCAACTGTTCGGTTATTCCGAACAGTTCAATCCGAGGGAGTCCGTGACGTGACGCGCGAGGTTGAACACTACAATTTAGACAAGGTGCTGGCCCTGGGCTTCCGGGTGCGCAGCCCGGTGGGCGTGCGCTTTCGCCAATGGGCTAACGACAAGCTGAAGGAGTACATTGTTAAGGGCTTTGTGCTGGACGACGCGCGCCTGAAGAACCCCGGTAAAGGGCGCGACTACTTCGACGAGCTGACTCGCCGCCTGCAAGACATCCGCACCAGTGAGCGGCGCTTTTACCAGAAGATTACGGACATCTACGCGACCAGTGCGGATTACGACGTGCGCCATGCGCTTACCCAGACATTTTTCGCCACGGTGCAGAACAAGGTGCATTACGCCATTCACGGCCAGACCGCCGCCGAGCTGATTTCCGCGCGCGCCGACAGCAGCCAACCGAACATGGGGCTGACGAACTGGGAGGGTGCGCGCATCCGCAAGGCCGATGTGAGCGTCGCGAAGAATTACCTGAATGAGGACGAGCTGCGCGCTCTTAACAATCTGGCTGAGCAATATCTGATTTTTGCCGAAGGCCAGGCGGCACGGCGCATTGCCATGAGCATGCAGGACTGGATTAGCAAGCTGGAAGGTTTCTTGACGCTGAATGACCGCGAGATTTTGCAAGGCGCAGGCAAGGTGTCGGCTGAACTGGCTAAGGCACGCGCTGAGCAAGAGTTCGACAAGTTCCGGGTGTTGGACAACCAGCGCTTTGAGTCGGACTTCGACCGCATGGTGAAGCAGTTGCCCACCAAAACGCCGGGGAAAACGGAATGATGGAGTTCGAACCGTGCTTATCCGGTTGTTAAAGACAGCGGAGTGGCTGTACCACGGCGTGGTGGAATTAACCTTACAGGTGTCAAGTCTGGCAACATTTTCGCCATTGACGGTGGTTGCTCCCCACTTGATGGCCGAAAACGCCCTTGTTATTGGGGCGTCTGTGACAACCGGATAAGCACGGTTCGAACAATCAATCCCCTTGCGCAAACTCCAACGCATTCCCGTCCGGGTCGCGGCAAAATAACGCGTTGCGGCCCGAACGGCTGAGCGTGTAACCGATGCCCGCTTGATCAAGTGCGCTGCGCAGGGCGTGAACGCTGGTTACGTCGAACGCAATGTGGCGATCACGGCCGCCATGTGTGGGACGTCCGTCACGCGGATCCGGATTCGGCAATTGCAGCAAGTGAATCTGCTGCTCACCCACCTGTAACCACGCGCCTGGATAACCTAAATCCGGGCGGGTGTTGTCAATCGCCATACCCAACACGTCGCGGTAGAAGCGCAGCGATGTATCAAGGTCGGCGACCAGCAGACCCGCGTGTGCGATGCGTTTAATCAGGGCCATGCTTATTTTCCAGATGCGCGCGTGCGGCAAAATAGGCGGCCAGGGTAATCAATGCGCCACCGATCCATTCGCGCGGTTGCACAATTTCACTGGTGAGCAGTTGCGACGACACGGTGCTTGCCACCAGCTCGAACAACAGGATAACCACCGAACGGTGCACCGGCATATGCGTTACGCCATATTGTACGGCGACCGTCATGGTGAGGATGCCGAATACCCCCAGGGCCACCGCACCCCACCATACGGCGGCCGACACTTCGGGGAGCGCGGTGCGGGTGACCGCAATCCACAGCAATGCGGCGAGCACCACGCCCAACCACGCGCAGGCCGTCTTGACTGCCAGCGGTACGGATGCAGTTTTGCGCACGAATACGTTGGATAATGCAAACGCGACGCCCGAAGAAATCGCCAGCCAGTCCGCCGTATCCTGGGGCCACGGGTAACCAAGCTTGACATCCCACAGCATCGTCACCGCCCCGCCCAGCGCCACGCCCAACACCCCCCAGGCGTGCAACGAGATGCGCTCGCCCAGCAGCACACGCGCCAGCAACGTGGCCCACAGCGGTGACAGAAAAAACAACAAGGTGACGCGCACCACGTTGCCGTCCAGAATCGCCACGATGAAAGCCACGTTGCACCAGCCGTTGGCCAACGCCATCGCAAATAATGCGGGCCACGCGCCACGCGCATCACGCAGTTTTGCGCATGCCATCCAGCCGCCAACCAGCAGTGCCGCACCGAACAGCACCAAGGTGGCCCACAGCCCGTGCAGCCCGGCTTTATCCAGTTCGCGCAGCGGATACCACAGCACACCCCACAAGGTGGCCGAGTACAACAGGCTCAGAATCGGCAAGACGTGATGTGAAGCGTTGGTAGGCATGATGGGATGCACTATACTGGCAACCGGTTTTTTTAATGACAGATAAAATTAAACGCTGCGACATGCAGATTACGATTTTTTAATCATTACTCTCCGCGCCTCGGCGTCACTACGTTGATATTCGCCTATGAACCCAGACCTTTCCAGACTTCAGCCCTACCCGTTTGAAAAGCTGAATCAGCTTAAAGCGGGTGTGAGCGTCGAAACCCAGGCAGCGCACATCGCGCTGTCCATCGGCGAGCCCAAACATCCGGCGCCGCCGTTTATCATCGACACATTAACGCGCGAGCTGAGCGGCCTGTCGGCCTACCCCGCCTCCAAGGGCGTGTTGCCGCTGCGCACGACCATTGCGGCGTGGCTGACGCGGCGGTTTCAACTTCCCGCCGCGAGCATCGATCCCGAACGTCACGTGTTGCCGGTCAGCGGCACGCGCGAAGCGCTGTTTGCGTTTGCGCAAGCGGTGGTGGAGCGCAGCGCCAACCCGCTGGTGTTGATGCCGAATCCTTTTTATCAGATCTACGAAGGCGCGGCGGTGCTCGCCGGTGCGCAACCGTATTTTCTCAACGTGACGGCCGCCAATGGTTTTCTGCCGGATTTTGACGCGGTGCCAGAAAATGTCTGGACGCGCTGCCAGTTGCTGTACCTGTGTTCGCCCGGCAATCCGGCGGGTGCGGTCATGCCGATGGCGCAACTGCGCCGCGCCATTGAGCTTGCGGATCGCTACGACTTCATCATCGCCGCCGACGAGTGTTACTCGGAACTGTATTTCGACGAAAACAATCCACCGCCCGGCTTGCTGCAAGCCGCCGCCGCGATGGGCCGCAACGAATACCGCCGCTGCGTGGTATTTCACAGCTTGTCGAAGCGCTCCAACGTACCGGGCCTGCGCGCGGGCTTCGTGGCCGGCGACGCGCGCGTGCTGGAAAAATTTTTACTGTATCGCACCTACCACGGCTGCGCGCTGCCGCTGCACGTGCAGGCGGCAAGCAAAGTCGCGTGGGACGACGAAGCGCACGTGCGCGAAAACCGCGCGCTGTATCGCGCCAAGTTCGACGCCGTGATTGACATCTTGAAACCCGTGCTCGACGTGCAACAACCCGGCGGCGCATTTTACCTGTGGCTGCGCACCCCGCTACCCGACACGGAATTCGCACGCGGCTTGTACAAACAACAAAATGTCACGGTGTTACCCGGCAGCTACTTGTCGCGCACCGCGCACGGCGCCAATCCGGGCGCCGGTTATGTGCGCATCGCCCTGGTCGCCGAAATGGCCGAGTGCATTGATGCCGCGCAGCGCATCCGTGCCTTTGTGGAGTCGCCGCAATGAATCGAATTTCAACCGGAGAATAAAACATGAACGACATCCAGAAAATCATCGACACCGCTTTTGAGCGACGCGCCGAAATTACCCCGCGCAATGTCGACACCCACATCAAGGAAGCGATATCGACGGCGATTGCGCTGCTCGACAGCGGCAAGGCGCGCGTGGCGGAAAAGAAAAACGGCCAGTGGGTGCTGAACGAATGGCTGAAAAAAGCCGTGTTGCTGTCGTTCCGCATCGAGGACAACGTGTTCATGAAAGGCGGCTTCACCAACTACTACGACAAGGTCCCGGCTAAATATGCCGACTATAGCTCGCGCGATTTCCGCGAAGGCGGCGTGCGCGTCGTGCCACCGGCTACGGTGCGTAAAGGCGCTTTCATCGCTTCCGGCGTAGTGCTGATGCCGTCGTACGTCAACATCGGCGCCTATGTGGACAGCGGCACCATGGTGGACACCTGGGCCACGGTCGGCTCCTGCGCACAAATTGGCAAGAACGTGCACCTGTCCGGCGGCGTCGGCATCGGCGGCGTGCTCGAACCGGTGCAAGCCGCGCCGACCATCATCGAAGACAACTGCTTCATCGGCGCGCGTTCGGAAGTCGTCGAAGGCGTGATCGTCGGCGAGGGTTCGGTGATTTCGATGGGCGTGTACATCGGCCAGAGCACACGCATTTACAACCGCGCCACCGGTGAAGTCAGTTACGGGAAAATTCCACCCGGCTCGGTGGTCGTGTCCGGCAACCTGCCTTCTTCAGACGGTAAATACAGTCTTTATTGCGCGGTGATCGTGAAACAGGTCGATGAGAAAACGCGTAGCAAAGTGGGCATCAACGAACTACTGCGGGATATCTAAACAAGCACTGGCTATATGAGAGACGGGCGCCTTGCGCGCCCGTCTCTCATATATTTTTTCAACAACAGACAATCATGCTAGCGGGGTAAATTCATCCCGTGCACACGGCGAAAAACTCGCAGGCCACGGCGCGCTGAGTTTACAGAGCAGCCGGAGTTGGCTGGGCGCATCCGGGTTGACTTGCTCGACCGTCACCTTCACTTGGTCCGGACCAACCGCTTCAACCAATCGCGTGAACTCCGCCGAGTAATAGCGTGGGCAGTACCCAACAAGCGACATTGGATCACTCGTACGCATCAGCATCGCCATCGGGTCGTAAGGGTTTTGGATGTCACGCGCGAGAAACAACTGTTCGCCTGATTCGAGCGTGTTGACTCGCGCCTGGTTCTCGGAAATCAAATGCCGCAGGCCGTGGCCGAAGAAAAACACTTCGTAGGAATTATTCTGCGTCGGTTCCGGGCACGGGAACATCTCCAGCGTATCGGTCGCACGCAACCCTCCCGTGCGGGCCAGCTCTTCCAGTTCGTCGTGGTCCGTCTCGTTGAGTCCGAGCCAATGCAAATAGTCGTGATACTCGGGCCGCGATTTAGGCAATACACGGTTAGCGAACAACGGAAACAAAGCTTCCGATACATAAGCCACATCGAGATCGACCATACGACCGAACGGCGTGAATTGCTGGGACTCCTTTGCGCCACGCGTGTAAACAAATCGGTACACGCCTTTTTCGTGGGTCAATCGGCCCACCGGCACCCAACGCCGTGAACTCGGTTCCTGCCAAGCGACGAACAACGCTTTCATAACATCCCCAGCACGCTAGCTCTGCAATAACCTGTGTCGGTTGATTTCCAGCATCCTTAAGGCAAAGTCTCTTGCTGGAAGGCAAAGTCTCTTGCTGGAATCGACATTTCGGAAGGAGGCACATTGTTGAATATCCGCTCGTAGTCTGCAAGCGACGTTGCTTCCAGTCTTTGCAACCAATAGCTCTTCGCATCCGGCAAGTATCGATCTACTTCCTGAAACGCTGCCAACGTTGTAAGCGGCTTACTGCTCATCGGGCTCGCGTAAAACGCGGATCGTGCGCGCTCTACATAGGCTTCAACGCTGCGGCCCCGGTCTTTTGTTGCGAGACGCGCAATACGTTCTGCATCGGATTCATTACGCCCAAGACTCGAAGCATGATCGAAAGTTGGCGCCAACGTGATCGATCCACCATCGGACAATATCAATCCCCAATTCTCATCATGCCGATCTTGGTTGGCAACCAAGGCGTCGAGCATCAGGTAGCCGACAAATACACCCGCGACATTCCTAATCGCATCGGGCGACTGGTAACCAAACGGCATACTGATCGGCGGCACCCGGATCGGCATATGGCGCACGAGCGTTCTTGGAGATTTTTCTCCGGCCGAGTTTTTGGTGGTCAACGCCACCGTGTTTGAGCCGCGAGTAGTCGTCCTGGGCGTCCGAATCAAGGCAGTTTTTGCTCCACCCATGACTGCGATAACAACCTGAACCGTATGCTGCCGCGCACGAAACTGCTTTTCGTGTTCGTACCCTGACACAATTTTCATGAGTAACTCGTTGCCGTGCACAAGACGCCCGTCCTTCGGTACGAACGTTGGCGACACAACACCATTGCGGCCTCTCCACTTCGCAAAATCATAGTGTGCATGCGGAATCCCAAGCAATTCGCACAGCTCGCAACACACTTTCTCCGCCCAATTCTCGCCGGTGTTCGGACGGCCTTCCTTGAAAAGACACAAGCGGCCTGATTCATCGTGGTACCAGAATTTGTATTTCGTACCTAACTGCTCCGTCTGATCAAACGCATCGTCCCGCAACTGAATGATGGGGTACATTTGCCCGTTCCTCAAAACTCATCACAGAAAGCGCGCCGGAACAGCGATTGAAATATCTGGTTCGATATTTTCCGCCGCAGCGCGTTTGCACTCTCGGGACATCTAAACGTTTTTTCGGAAGCGGCTTTTCCTGATTTTCATTGCGACTCACTCGCCGCACCTGCATCGGAAACCGCAAAGCGGGCTTGATTGCTGCGCAATAAAGCCAGGAAAGCGTCGCCCGCAAGCGGTCTACTGAAGTAAAACCCCTGGATGCCGGTGCACAGGTGTTTACGCAAATAGTCAAGCTGTGCCACGTCCTCCACGCCTTCCGCAATTACCGTCAGGCCCAGGCCGCGCGCCATCACAATGATGGTACGCACAATCGCCGCCGCGTCGCCGTCGGTGATGATGTCGCGAATAAACGAGTAGTCGATCTTGATGGTCTGGATGGGCAGGCGCTTGAGATAGTTCAATGAAGAGTAGCCGGTGCCAAAGTCGTCCATCGTGACTTTTACACCCAGGTCGGCCAGATGGTTAAGCAACACGGCGGTTTCCTCGACGTTCTGCATCAGCAGACTTTCGGTCAGCTCCAGGTCGAGACGGGATGGCGCAAGACCCGACGACTGCAACGCGCTGTTCACGTCATTGACCAACAGGTCGCGCGCCAGTTGTCGGCCCGAGATATTCACAGCGACGTGCAGATCGGTAAACCCCGCCGCGTGCCACGCCTGCGCATGCTGGCAGGCGTTTTCCAAAACCCACCGGCCGATCGGCACGATCAGGCCGGTGTCTTCCGCCGAGGGGATAAAGTCCAGCGGCGATACCAGCCCCAACTCCGGATGTTGCCAGCGGATCAACGCTTCCGCGCCGGTAATTGCGCCGGTTCTGGCATTCACCTGGGGTTGAAAGTGCAAAATGAATTCCTTGCGTTCGAGTGCCTGGCGCAAGCTGGTTTCCAGGGTCAACCGCCGCGCGGCGCGCAGGTTAAGATCAGCCGTGAAATAGCGGTAGCAGTTGCGGCCCTGTTCCTTGGCCAGGTACATCGCGGCGTCGGCGTATTTAAGCAAGCTCTCGGCATCCGTGGCGTCGGCCGGGTACATCGCGATGCCGACGCTGGGCGTGACATAGAGTTCGCGACCGGCAATACGCGCGGGGGCAACCAACTGACTCAGCAATTTGTCGACCAGCTTGTCGGTGTCGCGCGTGTCGGCGATGTCGGCCAGGAGCACGACAAATTCATCCCCACCGTAACGCGCCACCGTGTCGCCGGGACGCAGTATTTCCAGAATCCGCTGCGCCACGATCTTGAGCAGCGCGTCGCCCGCTTCGTGGCCCAAGGTATCGTTGATGAGCTTGAAGCGGTCCAGATCGACAAACATCACCGCCATGACGCGGCGCGTACGGCTGGCGCTGAGCATCGACTGGAGCATGCGCTGCGCCAATTGCGTGCGGTTGGGCAGGCCGGTGAGCGTATCGAAATTGGCGAGATAATGCAGTTGCTGCTCAGACTGTTTGCGTTCGCTGATGTCCTGCACAATCGCCACATAAACCGCCGCCTCTTCGGTGCGCGACAACTGCAAGCGCACTTCCACCGGATAGGTGCTGCGATTTTTGCGCTGGTACGCGGCCTCGAATGTCACCATGTCTTTTTGCCCGCTGTGCAGCGGCGTAGTCATTTCGTCAAAATCCGGCGCCGTCAACCCGGCGTGAATCTCCGGCAGCGACAGTCGCAGCATTTCGTCTGCGCCATAACCCAGATTCAGCAGCGCACCGCGACTGGTCTGCACGATGCGCAGCGTCCCGGCATCAATGATGTAAATTTCATTGGATGAAAATTCCAGGATTCTCCCCAGGCGCGCGGCCAGCGCTTCGGCGCGCTTGCGGTCGGCGATATCGCGCACGATGCCGGTGAACAGACGCCGTCCGCCCACCAGCGTTTCGGACACTGCCAGTTCGAGCGGAAACAGCGCACCGTCGCTGCGCTGACCGATCACTTCACGGCTGCGCTCCAGGATGCGTTTCTGGCCGGTGTCGAGATAACGTTGAATGAAACCGTCGTGCTGCGTGCGCGTGGGCTCGGGCATCAACAGTTTGACATTGCGTCCGATGACCTCGACCGCCGAGTAGCCGAAAATACGTTCCGCCGCATGATTGAACGACTCCACAACGCCATGCTCATCAATGGTCACTATGCCGTCGGCGGCGTGCTTCAATATCGCCTGCAGGCGCTCACGCGAATCAAGCAAGGCCTGGCTGCGGCGTTCAAGCTCACAGGATGCGAAGTTCAACGCGGCGCGCAACTGTTCGAGCTCCGCGACGCCAACCCCTGCGTCGAGTTGCGACCCGGCCTGACGACCGAGCTGCCCGGCAAACGCAGTGGCCTCACGCAGCGCGCGCAGCGGGCGACGCAAATACATCCATAACACGCCGACGCAGAACAGCAACGCGGCAAATATCGAGACCAGGGTTTCAAGCTGCACCGAATTGCGCGCTGCCTGCATGGCTTCCAACCCATAGCGCAGGCGCACCCAGCCGATGGCCTTGCCGCTGACGATGGGCTGCCACACCACCAGCACATCACCTTCAATACGCGTCTGCGCAACCGCAGGCGGCGGAATCAGTTCCTCTGAAAATACCACCACCGGCTGCAATCCATTGCTGTTGTCCACCCGGCTTAACACTTGCGCTTCCACGTCGGTGATCAACGCTTGCTTTACATTTGGAAACGCGACCGTTTCGAGCAGCACCTGCTCCAGGTTCGCGTAGTCACCATTGATAAGATAAATCTCGCCACCGCGCGCCGCCATGCGCGCGAGGGTGTTGGCGTGTTCGCGTGCGGTTTGTTCAATCGCCTGGGTCAGATCCTTCTCGGTGTGCAGCGCATTAAGCGTGATCACCACAGTCAAGACCAGCATGGCAAGCGTGGTGAGCTGAAATGTCAACGTACGGTACAACGGAACCGTGTGACGCCCTTCAGGTGCCGAATTGCCGACGGTCTTCACGGTTCGTTGACATCGGTGTCGAGGTAATATTGATCGAGCTGCAGATGTTCCAGCGGTTGATAATCACGCTTGTAATCGGCCTGCATCGGTTGGGTCAATGTCACCCGTTGCAGAATCCCGCGTCCCGCAGCGTCTTCGCTCATGCGCAGCACCGCGTCGGTAATTTTCTCACGCAACGCGGTCGGCACCTGCGGATGCGCGCTGAGCGGATGCGCTGCAACCCCCGGTGTTTCGTACAGCACGCGCAGTTGCGCGCGCGCCGCTTCCGGCTCCAGGTTCAGGGTAATGTTGACACCGCCACCCGCTGCCACCTTGCCGAGGATGACGTTGCGATAAACATTGGCGTGCGTGGTGACATAGACCGGCGTGAAACGAATGCCGTACTCGCGTTCGAGCAAGGCGCGCATATACAGGGACGCACCAAACGCGTTGGGATGTGGAAACGCGATCTGGGTTCCGTCCAGATCACGTATTGACGCTATCGGGTCGTCGTTACGCACCACCAGAATGCCGCTGAGTTGCCGGGCACCGTCACGCACCAACGGAATAAATCCCTGCTTGCGACGCAACTGCACCAGTTGGTAGGGATTGGCGAACACCAGATCGGCCTGACCGGAAACCGCATGGCTATCGAATTCTAAAAAGGTACTGAATACGCGTAGTTCTACCGGCTGATGAATTGCTTGCGCCAGCCGCTCGACAAACGGTGACCAGTCACGATGGGTTACGGTCGCGGGCAGACGCGGAACGACACTCAACACCAGGGGCTTGGATTCTGCAGCATGGGTGGCAAGACAAATAAAAACGCCGCATGCTGCGCCTAGGCTTAATAGCGCAGAAAATACATATCTATTGAGCATTGGCATAGGCGTGTAGTCGCAAAACAACGCTGAACCAGCACGTAGAATACGCGCAACCCTGCCCGATTCGCGAGCCGCTTTGGATTAGAACGGTACGCACCGGTAAAACATGAGCGATCATTCGCCCAGATAGGCGTGGCGCACTTGCGGATTGACCAGCAATTTTTCCGCTGCATCGGTCAGCGTCACCGTGCCGCTTTCCATCACGTAGCCGCGCTGGCTGATTGCCAGCGCGCGTTGGGCATTTTGTTCCACCAGCAAAATGGTCACGCCGTCCTGCGCGATGGTGCGGATGGTGGCGAAAATCTTTTCCACCATCAGCGGCGCCAGGCCCATGCTGGGCTCGTCCAGCAACAGCAGCCGGGGACGGCTCATCAACGCACGCCCCATCGCCAGCATTTGCTGCTCGCCGCCGGACAAGGTGCCCGCGGTTTGCATGCGACGTTCCGCCAGGCGCGGAAACAATTCGAAGACGCGTTCCAGATCGCGTTTGATTTCGGTGTGGTCGCTGCGCGTGTATGCGCCCATGTCGAGATTTTCCGCGACGCTCATGCGCCCGAAAATTCCGCGCCCTTCCGGCACCAGGGCCAGACCGAGGCGCGCGATGGTGTGCGCGGGTTGGTGAGTGATGGCGTGGCCATCGTAAAGCACTGACCCGTGTGCGGCGGGCAACAACCCGCACAACGCTTTGAGCAACGTGGATTTACCGGCGCCGTTGGCGCCGATCAGGCACACCAGTTCGCCGCGCTGCACGTGCAGGTCCACGCCTTTTACGGCTTTGATACCGCCGTACGAGACGGCAAATTGTTTGAGTTCGAGCAGATTCACGCCACTGCCCCGCCGAGATACGCCTCAATCACACGGGGATCGGTGCGTACCTGCGCCGGAGCGCCTTCGGCGATTTTTTTGCCGTAGTCAAGCACCGCCACCCGGTCGCACAAACCCATCACCAGTTTCACGTCGTGTTCGATCAGCAGCAGCGTCACGCCCAACTCGCTGCGCAGACGTTGCAGTAACTGCGTGAGCGCGGCGCGTTCGCTGGGATTCATGCCGGCGGCGGGCTCGTCCAGCGCCAGCAGCTTGGGTTCGGTGGCCAGCGCACGCGCGATTTCCAGACGCCGCTGGTCGCCGTAACTCAGATGTTTTGCCAGTGCCTGCGCGTGCGTGCGAATGCCGACCACCTCAAGCAATTCGTGCGCGCGCTTGCGCATACCGGCTTCTTCAGCGCGCACGTGCGCCGAGCGGGTGATGGCGCCCCACACCCCGGTGTGGGTGCGGCAATGTCGCCCGACCATGACATTTTCCAGCGCCGTCATGTTGGCGAATAAGCGGATGTTCTGAAAAGTGCGCGCCAACCCTAAACCAACAATCGCGTGCGGCGCGTGCGCCAGCAGGGCCTGGCCGTCGAAACACACCCGCCCGCCGGTTGCCGAGTACAGGCCGGTAAGCACATTGAATAAGGTGGTTTTGCCCGCACCATTGGGTCCGATCAAACCGAAAATTTCACCGTCGTTAACGCTCAGCGAAACATCGCACAGCGCGGCCAGACCACCGAAATGTTTTTCGATATGTTCGGCGACGAGCAGCGTCATTTGCTGGCGTCGTAAACGCTGGCGCGCTCTTGTTCGAGCACACTGTCGTCCGCTTTGAATTCGCGCGCGCGGCGCTTGGAGGGTAACAAACCTTCCGGCCGCAGGATCATCATCGCCACCAGCGCGAGGCCAAAAATCAACATGCGTAAGTCGGACGGCTCGACGATCACACGGCCGAACAACAGGCGTTCGAGTTCACCGATGTAGCGCAGCGCTTCCGGCAACACCGTGAGCAACACCGCCCCCAGAATCACACCGGGCAGATTGCCCATTCCTCCCAGCACGATCATGCACAGGATCATGATCGATTCGAGCAGATTAAAACTCTCGGGGCTGACGAAGCCCTGAAACCCGGCGAATAACCCACCGCTCAACCCGGCAAACGACGCGCCCATCGCAAACGCCAGCAACTTGATGTTGCGCGTGTTGATGCCCATCGCGCACGCCGCCACTTCATCTTCGCGGATCGCAATCCAGGCGCGCCCGATGCGCGAATCCTGCAAGCGCATACACACGAAAATCAGCAGCAAGGTGAACGCGAGAAACACGTAATACAACAAGGTGCCGCCGGTAAATGTCATGCCCAGCAGCGTTTGGGTTTGATTCAGACTGAATTCGCCGATGCGCAACGGGTCGATAAGATTGACGCCTTGCGGGCCGTTGGTGATATTGACCGGCGCGTTGAGGTTGTTGAGGAAAATGCGAATAATTTCGCCAAAGCCCAAGGTGAC
>JANOOV010000438.1:0-4967 GCA_031421535.1 Gammaproteobacteria bacterium | reverse complement strand
TTCGAAAGCCTGTAAAAACTGGTCGTTGAGCGATGAGAACGCAGGCTATAAATTGGTAAAAGATCCCAACGAAAACACCGAACCGCAGCTCATTCTTGACAGTTATTATGTAACGACCTGCGAGGATGTTTTTTCGGCCATCTCTAACCATCCGTTGGTCATCCCACGCGTCACCACGGTGTTGATCGACCACATGTTCGGCGTGGAGTACGACGCAGACAAGCGTTCGGCCCTGGCGCGCGACATCTCCGCTTCGAATCCAGATACATTCAAAGACCTGTTTCTGGCCATCCTGTTCTCGAAAGAATTCCTGCTGAACATGGAGCGCCCGAAGTGGTTTGAAGAAAGCTACTTCAATGTGGCGGGTCGTGTGCAGTGGCGTCCGTACTCGGCGTTCTTTCGCGAAATCAACACCAATCTCGACAACGGCACCATCAATGCGTCGTTACCGAAAATGTATCAGCCGGCATTCACTTTGAAACTCGGCCGCTGGCCGACGGTGCCCGGCGATGCATTGGCAACGTCGTACCAGCACAACGGGTTGCGCAGCACGATGCTGAGACCAAGCAATGCGAGACTGGCGAGCGACCCCAACTTTAACCCTGCTGACCCACAGAGTACGGGTTGGGGTCCGGAGTTGGTTCTTGGCGATAATATCAGCAAGCTTTCGATGGATGACTTCATCGGCTATATGTTCATCTCGGTGCTCGGGCGCGCCCCGAGTGCAGAGGAGATATCAACGCTGCGGCAAGTTATAAATTCGGCACGTCTGACAACTACCGCCGCAAACGTGGACTGTGTGGTAACGACAGCCAACAACGGCTGTCAGCGTTACTTCACCGTCGCAAACACGGCTAACCGCGCCATGATCGTGATGGATTATCTGTCGCGTCTGCCCGAAATCTATTTCTACAACGCTGTGAATTAAGGGGAGTTAGCCATGAACCGACGAGATTTGTTAAAAGCACTGGGTTTGATGGGCGCCTCTCTGACGGTGCCGCAGATGATGGGCAGAAATGCCGTGGCTGCCGTTTCCAAGCGTGACTTAGCCAACGCGCGCGCGATTGTCAGCAACGAAATTAATTTTTCTAAGCCGGCGACCATGCCCACCGTCATCAATATCTTCATGTATGGAGGACCGTCGGAGTTGGCGGGAAACCTGACTAACATCGATCGGATCAATACCGACTCGCAGAACAAATACACAGGTGTGCGCGGCGATATTTTGCAGCCGCTCACTGTGGTCGGTGGTAACGCTAACGGGCAAATCACGCAAAACGGCTTCTGGGCAAATGCGGGCGGCCACATCATGGAAGATTTGCTGGCTACGAATCAGATGTCAATCATCCGCACCATCAACCGCGTCGTGGATGACAACAAAGCGCATCGCGAAAGTATTTTTTCCGCACAGACCGGGGGCGTAGCCACCATGGAGTCGCCCGGCATGGGCACCGTGCTGGCTGCGGTACTGCGTGCCAAGATCCCCGAATACGATAATTCGAACTCGAATCTGATCTTGCCCTTTGTGTCGTTTGAGGGCGATACCGTGTTGTACGATCAGGGTGACATCAACGATCTACCGTTGTGGTTGCGCTCGGTCAGCCTCGACAACGGTTTTGCCAATCCTTATCAGCGCAAGCAATTCAGCCAGATCGCTGCACTAGGATCGACAACGGTGCGGAATTGCGTGATTGATGGAAATTTAGTGGATTGCAACGTAGCGCTGGAGAATCTGGCCTCGGCCACTACGGGTACAGGGAAATTTGATCGAATGACAAAATCCTTGACCAAGCGTCGCGAACTTGATGCCTATTTCAGCAGCGGCGCATTGACCGCACCTGCAGGCAAGGTGCCTGCCTCGGTATCAGGCGGCTCCGTGGCGACGGGATCAGGTATCAATCAAGGGACCGCAAATTTTACAGGCAGCTTCGGCGATGCATTACGCGCCGCCGTGGTCTTGGCTCTGGGAAATCGGGATACCACAAACTTGATTGGTACGCGCTTCATTACCATCGGCGGCGGGCTGGGTGGTTGGGACGATCATGACAATTCAATCCAGAAATACGAGCAACGCATGACCGATGTGATGAGCAATATACGTGCAGCATTGCGGTTGCTGAGTACGGGTACTGCGACCACCATTGGTGGGGTGGCGACGCTTGATAACAATCCGCGCAGCGACGTGGTCATAAACATGTACGGTGAGTTCGGCCGCAATGTAAACCTGAACGGTTCGATGGGCTGGGATCATGGTAACAACATGAATCTCTATACCTTCGGCGGCTCAGGAGTCCTCACTGGCCGCGTACTAGGCCAAGTCGTAGGTACCACCAAAGTCATCGGCACACCGGGACAGAATCGCCTGTTCACGTCGCCCGCCGATGGCAGCGTGCAATGGGAGCCGTTCTCCATCGCCGCAACCCTGTACCGCCAATTTGGCGTGCAGAACCCGGAAGTAATCACCAAAGACACCACGATTCCTGGCGCAGCTAGCGGATTCGGCTCCATTCCCGGCTTGGGTTAGGCAGTGCAAATGTTCTAGGTTTTCGAGAGTATTAAAAACCACGGCGACGGACTCACCTCCGTCGCCGTTTTCGTTTCTGGAATGGCCAGACGCATGATCCGCCAGTACTTATCTGTGTCGGCCAACCTTTGACATTAAAAATGGAGGTGTGAATTTATTCGCACTATATTTTCCTTCTGCTGCTCGGTATGCAAGCGATAAGGCGCTTGATTTTGCATTTTGCGCCAAGTTGTTCGCGAACATCACACCTCATCGGGTTACGAACTAAGCACGTATTTCAACAGGTATACGCTCGACAACCACTCGTGAAATTTCTTCGATTTCCGCATTAGTCACGGCGATGCAGCCATTGGTCCAATCCGCGATGCGATGCAGACGACCCAAAAAACCAAGGCCATTGCGAAGGCCATGAATCATTATCAGGTCGCCTGCCGATACTCCGCGCTTAACCGCTGCCGAATGGTCTTGTGCATTGGGGTAGGAGATGTGTAGCGCCAAATGAAATGCGCTGCCCGGTTTCCGATAATCGATGATGTAGGAGCCCTCGGGGGTTTTTCCATCGCCTTCCTCTGCCTTTGCTCCAACCGGATGAGCGCCCAACGCTATCGAATAACGTTTAAGAACTTTGCCGCCGGAAAGAAGTACCAGCGTACGCTCGGATTTGTAGACAATGATAGCGTCGGCGTGCGCGCTTGCAGGTAACGAGGGCATCGGCCAATGCGCATAGGCCGCGACACTCAGCGACGCTCCCGCGAGGATGGACAGGGACGTTTTCATCGCCACGTATTTTCCTTCACTATCTGCGGGAGCGGGCAGCCAGCGTTTGGCGAATGTAGCGCCACGCCAACCAAGCGAACCCTGTGACGAGGAGAACCATGCAGAAAGAAGAAACCAACACATATAGCTCTTCCAAATCCGCCAGTTGTTCGCCATTTATGGACCCATATAGATCGATGAGCCAATACATAAAAAAATCTGGCGGTGGAGGAATTATTTGTGGGTTACGTATCCATACGATGCTTAATACCGACGTCGCTCCTACGAGCCATGCGCCAAACAGCACAAAGCGAGTACGAGATTTCATGTCACCACCACCTTGCCATACGCTCTAAGCGGAGAGCCTGGAACGGCGACCGGTGAGGTGCTTTTTAGAAGCGTGCGTAGATGCAGGAAGTACGTGGAGTTATCGATAACGATGCAACCTTCGCTTCTGCCCGAAGGTCCCTTGGGATGTAGGCGAAACTGCCCTCGTTTTACTTTTTCACAATAGATTTCGTCATCGATGTGGTCATCAATGCCATGTAAAGCAAACCACTGGTCGCGTCCGGTCAACCAATCTTTCAAAGGACCAAATAAGCCCCCCGACTGCCGGTCAAAGATGTAATAGGTGCCCGGTGGAATCGGCCCTATGCCACCCAAACATGCGGCGACCCGCTGATTGACATGCACGCCGAGACCCGAGAAGGCCGGAAACGATATTACGCCGGATGCGAAAACACTCATCGGCTTGTTATTGAGTTCAAACGTCCAGTCCATTTGAAAGTTCTCCTTAACCCTTGGCGGGTTTGCGCCAGTCGTCCTGACCGCACGTACCGCTCAAACCACTGCGGAGCAGTTGACGGATACCCAACGACTACGCGCCATCCTCGCCCGTGCGTTCGCGAAATTTATGCTCGCAACGGCGGGCCCGCCGCTCCTGTTGGCAACTGAGACTGCGGGTTAACTGCCGTTTTTAGGTTAAGGGGACGCGCCAAAAGCGGCGCGCCCCTGAGCTCTGCGTTGGGCCATTTCAATTTGAGGAACAAAGAATGCTCGATCACATAATGATTAATGTTCAAGACTACGAAAGGAGTAAAGCCTTCTACGAGGCGACGTTGGCGCCACTCGGCTACAAGCTCATCATGGAAGTCCAAGGCTGGGCGGGTTTCGGTGTGGCTGACAAACCCGACTCCTGGGGCTTTTGGATACAGGGCGGAAAACCCGTCCCCCCCCTTTTCATATCGCGTTCTGCGGCGCTAGCCGAGCAAAGGTTCGAGCCTTTTACGAAGCCGCATTAAAAGCGGGAGGAAAAGACAATGGGCCGCCAGGCATTCGAGAGACACATTCTCCCGTAACGCCTAAAGGTTTACGCGAATATCCCTATTTTACCGGGATGGCGTAGTGCATGACCGATTCATCGGAGACGGGATGATAATCCGCACCATAGAATTCCAGATCGGCGCCGTAGGTGTGCCGCATGCCGGATTGCAGTAGCCAGCTTGAGTAAATATAGTTCACGGTGTTGTCGATATTTTTCACTTTTCCCTTATGCGTAAATTTCGCATAGGTTGAAGCGGGTATCTCGATACCGGCCATGTTTTCCGGAAGAGCGCCGAGCGCCCCCACTTCAATGGCGGCGTAATATTCCAGTTGATCAGACGGTTCTTGTGTTTGCCGTACCACG
>JANOOV010000437.1:0-2897 GCA_031421535.1 Gammaproteobacteria bacterium | reverse complement strand
CGTGGTACGGCAAACACAAGAACCGTCTGATCAACTGGAATATTACGCCGCCATTGAAGTGGGGGCGCTCGGCGCTCTTCCGGAAAACATGGCCGGTATCGAGATACCCGCTTCAACCTATGCGAAATTTACGCATAAGGGGAAAGTGAAAAATATCGACAACACCGTTAACTATATTTACTCAAGCTGGCTGCTTCAATCCGGCATGCGGCACACCTACGGTGCCGATCTGGAATTCTATGGTGCGGGTTATCATCCCGTCTCCGATGAATCGGTTATGCACTACGCCATCCCGGTAAAATAGGGATATTCGCGTAAACCTTAGACGTTACGGGAGAATGTGTATGGAACCAAAAGATGCAATCGTGAGCATTCCGAAAACAATGGAAAAATACTTTGGCTGCTCGGGAGAAATGCTTAAGCCCTCGCCCAATACGGTTGCCGCGTTAATACAGAAAATTCCAGAGGGCCGGGTGACCACTCTTGATGCCGTGTGTAAACAACTGGCCAAGAAATTCAAAACAACAATCGCTTGCCCGGCAACAACAGAAAAATCATTATGTTTGGCGGCAATCGAATCGACCGAAAAGAATACACGTTTACCGTATTGGCGCGTCTTGAAGAAAAACGGCGAGCTCATCCGAAAACTGCCTGGTGGAATCGAAGGCCATGCGGCACACCTGATGAACGAAGGCCACAAGATTATTTCAACAAGCACGTCAAAAGGTCTCCAGAGTTTTGAGAATGTTCTGCATCAGTTTTGAGGCAGGCGAAAGTGGAAACGTCGGTGAAGTTGCACCTACCACAACCGGGATCATCTTCCTCACATTCGGTTTCGCGCTCCCACTCGCCAGCGAGCTAATAAGATTGAGTAGAGCCGGAATGTTTTAACAAAGTGGATTCCAAGCATCACGCACCGGCGATAATACTCACGGCACGGCTTTACATAACTATTTATAACTCATAACATAACCCATGCCCTACACGGTATTGATCAAGCGGCAAGCTGCAAATAAACTGCAAAGCCTTCCGCGCAATGAGCGCACGCGCATCGCCGAAAAAATCCAGCTGCTGGGATTCGATCCCGACGATCCGTCGCTTGATGTCAAGAAGTTGCAGGGTGAGCCGTTCTACCGGCTGCGTGTAGGAAACTGGCGCGTAATCTTCGACCGGCAGGACGCGGTCAAGATTATCGCCGTGGAGAGAATCAAACCTCGTGGAGATGCCTACAAATGAAAGCGCCGCGCAACCTACAAGTTATCACCTCGCTGGAAGGCAAGCCCGAATACGTGCTGATTCCGTTTCGCGTTTACACGGCGTTGCGCAAGGAAATCGACAACCGAATTTCGAAGGGCGCCGAGCAAGACGATTACGTTCCATTTGAGTTGGAAGATTACGTGGACAATCCCGTAGCACTGGCCCGCATCAAGGCCCGTATGACACAAGACCAACTCGCGCAACGCCTGGGCGTCTCGCAGGCCTACATCAGCAAGCTGGAAAAACAAACCAAGGTGACCGCAAAGGTGCGGGCGAACGTTCGCGCCGCACTGGAGGAGTCTCCAGCCAAGAAGCCAAAAAAAGCCGCATAACGATCCGTTGCAGCCCTTCAGCGAAAAATGAGCGAGGTGTGAGTTCGAAAGACTTACGGTGCAGCAGAGCGGAGCCTAACTTAGTGGACGGAGAGTCAATTCTGACTACGCCGCAATTTAATTCCTTGGATAAAACTGGTTAGCAAATACTTCAGGAACTAGCACATGGACACTACTCATTCGGCGGCGATATCGAACCTGTATCGCATCGTCAGCTTCGATAGAGCAGTGCAAATGCTCAAGGCCGACGAACTCTATTTCTCCCATCCTTCAGTGTGGGATGACCCATACGAAGTTGAGTTAGAGCACCTCCGCTCAAAGAATATCTTTGCACAGTGCTGGTCCAGAAAGGCCCAATCCGATGCCCTGTGGCGCATCTACTCCCCTCATGGCGTTGGCGTGCGCATCGGTACGACGCGTGAATTACTTCAACAAGCTATCGATGCTGCAAAGGCGATGAAAGACATTCACTTCAAGATTCAGAACGTGAAGTATCTATGGAAAGAGATGCTCGACTTGAAGCTCGATTTAATCGCGAAAAAGTTTAAGTCCAAGCCCACCGTCAGTGCCGTTATATCGCCACTCTTTTTGAAACGGGATGCTTTTAGTCACGAGAAAGAGACTCGCGTGGTCGTGCTTGACAATGCAGCTACAGGAGACACTCCACATAAGGGGTTTATTATCAAGGCAGACACACGTCGACTCCTCATTGACATATATATCGATCCCAGAGCCCCACAGGCCTACGTTGAAGCGTTCACCCTGTATTTGAAAGAACAGTTGAAGTTCCCAGGCATAGTCGAGAAGTCTTCACTGTATGCTGATCGCGATGTACCCAAATAGCGTCTAGCAAGTGCAACGTTGAATAAAAACAAGAACGTAACAAATGCCCACTTTTTCGCTTTGCGTTGAATGGCTGCATTTGGCCGAAAGCACACTTCCCGATATCCAGGCAAAGGCACGAAAGCGCGCTGAAATCTGAGCAATCAACGGCTACAGCAGCAACTCATCGATCAAAACAAACGACAAAAAAAGCCGCCTTGCGGCGGCCCTTGCTTCCTTGCTGGCGATCCTCACTTAATCTCAATCCCTCTTCACCTTGAAGCCGGTGATTTTGATCAGGTCGTCGGTGCCGTAGTCGTCCAGCAGTGGCATGTTGCTGTCGTTCGAGTGCTGGATGTTGACATAGGCGGTCTTGCCGTCCGGTGTGAAGAAGAAGCCGGTCGGTTCGGCCGAGCTGTCTTTCACTGAAAGAATCTTTATGCAGCCGTCGCTCTTGATGTCGCGGTCCGCGCCGTCGGGCAGGCA
>JANOOV010000436.1:0-2660 GCA_031421535.1 Gammaproteobacteria bacterium | reverse complement strand
CCCGCCTCGGCCAGCACGCGCGCCGTGCCACGGGTCGCGATAATTTCAAAGCCGATCTCAACGAGTTGTTTGGCCACCGCCGCAACGCCTTTTTTGTCGGCATTGCGCACGCTGACAAAGGCGCGCCCGCCCCGCTTGATTTTCACGCCTGCGGCAAGCTGCGCCTTGAAATAGGCTTCCGCAAAACTACGCCCTACGCCCATCACTTCGCCGGTGGATTTCATTTCCGGACCGAGGATGGGATCAACGCCCTGAAACTTGTTGAACGGGAACACCGCCTCTTTCACCGAGTAATACGCCGGGATGATTTCACGTGTCACGCCCTGGCTCTTTAAACTCTTGCCGGCCATGCAACGCGCGGCGACTTTAGCCAATGGCACACCCGTGGCCTTGGAAACAAACGGCACGGTGCGCGACGCACGCGGGTTGACCTCCAGCACATACACACGCCCAGATTGAATCGCGAACTGGATATTCATCAACCCGATCACCTTCAAGCCTTTAGCGAGCTTGATCGTTTGCTCCCGCAACTCCTGCTGTAGTGCAGCCGACAAATCATACGGCGGCAGTGAACAGGCCGAGTCTCCGGAGTGCACGCCCGCTTGTTCAATGTGCTGCATGATGCCGCCGATCACGACGTCGTGGCCGTCGCATAACGCATCCACGTCGACTTCAATCGCATCGTCGAGGAAGCGATCCAGCAACACCGGCGAGTCGTTCGACACACTCACCGCTTCGGTCATGTAGCGGCGCAGCTCGTCTTCGTTGTAGACAATTTCCATCGCGCGGCCGCCGAGCACATAACTCGGCCGCACCACCAGCGGGTAGCCGATATCGACCGCACCTTTCACTGCTTCGTCGATGGTGCGCGCGGTGCGATTGGGCGGCTGCAACAGATTCAGTTTCTCGATCAGCTTCTGGAACCGCTCGCGGTCTTCGGCGACATCAATGGCATCGGGTGAGGTGCCGATGATCGGCGCACCGGCGGCTTCCAGCGCACGCGCTAATTTCAACGGCGTTTGTCCACCGTATTGCACAATCACGCCCTTGGGTTTTTCCAGGTGCACGATTTCGAGTACGTCTTCCAACGTCAGCGGTTCGAAATACAAACGGTCCGAGGTGTCGTAATCGGTCGAGACGGTTTCCGGATTGCAGTTGATCATGATGGTTTCATAGCCGTCTTCACGTAGCGCAAAGGCGGCATGCACGCAGCAGTAATCAAACTCAATACCCTGCCCGATGCGATTCGGCCCGCCGCCCAGCACGATAATTTTATTGCGCGTGGTCGGTTGCGCTTCGCATTCTTCTTCGTAGGTGGAATACATGTACGCGGTGCTGGCTGTGAACTCCGCCGCGCAGGAATCCACGCGCTTGTACACCGGGCGCACGTTGAGATTGTGGCGGCGAGTGCGCACGTCCTGCTCCTTGACATTTAACAGCGTCGCCAAGCGCCGGTCGGAAAAACCCTTGCGCTTCAGGCCGCGCAGCGTGCGCGCGTCCAACTGTTCCAGCTTGCGGCGTCGAATCTGTTCTTCGTTTTGCACGATGTCTTGCACTTGCACCAGAAACCACGGATCGATGCGCGTGAGTTCGTAGGCCGTATCGAGCGTCATGCCGCTGCGAAACGCATCCGCCAAAAAGAAAATCCGCTCAGGTCCCGGCTCGCGTAATTCCTTGCGGATTTTATCGAGCGCGCCGTCGGAGCTTAAGTTTACTTTTTCGTTGAAACCGTCCACGCCGATTTCCAGACCGCGCAGCGCCTTCTGCAGCGACTCCTGGAAGGTGCGGCCGATGGCCATCACCTCGCCCACCGATTTCATCTGCGTGGTCAGGCGCGCATCGGCGCGTGGGAATTTTTCGAAGGCGAAGCGCGGAATTTTCGTCACCACGTAGTCGATGCTCGGCTCGAACGAGGCCGGTGTGGCACCGCCGGTGATGTCGTTTTTCAACTCGTCCAGCGTGTAACCCACCGCGAGTTTGGCGGCAACTTTTGCAATCGGAAAGCCGGTGGCTTTGGATGCGAGGGCCGACGAACGCGACACGCGTGGATTCATCTCAATGACCACCATGCGCCCATCTTTCGGATTGATACCAAATTGCACGTTGGAACCGCCGGTGTCCACGCCGATCTCGCGCAGCACCAGTAACGACGCATCGCGCAAGATTTGGTATTCCTTGTCGGTCAAGGTCTGTGCGGGCGCTACGGTAATGGAGTCGCCGGTATGCACACCCATCGGATCGAAATTTTCAATCGAGCACACGATGATGCAGTTGTCCTTGCGGTCACGCACCACTTCCATCTCGAATTCTTTCCAGCCGCTCAGGCACTCTTCGACCAACACTTCGCTGGTCGGCGAAAGGTCAAGACCGCGCTCCACGATCTCTTCGAATTCTTCTTTATTGTAGGCGATGCCGCCGCCACTGCCGCCCATCGTGAACGACGGACGAATCACCGTGGGGAAGCCGATCTGCGCCTGCACTTGCACCGCTTCCTCCATCGAATGCGCGACTGCCGAGCGTGGCACGTCCAGCCCGATACTGCGCATGGCGCGGCGGAACAGCTCGCGGTCTTCAGCCTTGTCGATGGCTTCGCGCGACGCACCGATCATCTCAACTTTATATTTTTCCAGCACGCCTTCGCGCGCCAGATCAAGCGCGGT
>JANOOV010000435.1:0-1731 GCA_031421535.1 Gammaproteobacteria bacterium | reverse complement strand
TCCTGAATGCCTGCTTCCTGCGACAGGTCAATTCGCTTGCAGAGTGACCGGGGCGTCACCTCCAGATCGTGCGGCGCGCTCGCCGGCTTGGCAGCGGTGTAACGGATCGGTCCGCACTGCATGAAAATGATCGGCTGCTGGCCATCGCGGCGGATTGGCGTGGCAGTGAGTCCGAGTACGTACGTCGCTTTGACCCGCTTCAGGATTGCGTCGAATGACGCCGCACCGGCGTGATGGCACTCATCGACGATGACGTGGCCGTAGTGTTCGACCAGCGGGTTGATCTCACCCTTGCGAGACAGCGACTGCATCACCGCAATGTCGATCTTGCCGGTCGGTTTGGCCTTGCCGCCCCCGATGGTTCCGACCACCCCCTTGCCGACGCCCAGGAAGGATTGCAAACGTTCCTGCCATTGCTTGAGCAACTCGGTGCGATGCACCAACACTAGAGTACTGACACCACGCCGGGCGATCATCGCGGCAGCGGTCACGGTCTTGCCGAAGGCGGTCGGCGCACACAACACCCCGGCGTCGTGATCCATCATGGCAGCCACGGCCGCCTCTTGATCGCTACGCAGTGTTCCGGCAAAGGTTACGTCAAGCACCGCGCCTTTAAATCGCTCATCGCGTAAATCACAGCTAATGCCATTGTCCCGAAAAAGACTCTGCGCAGCGTCCAGGCAGCCGCGCGGTAGTGCGATGTGGTTCGGGTAGTTCTCGGCGCAGCCGATCACGCGGTGCTTGTCCCAGACTGCGAAGCGCATGGCCTGCGCCCGATAGAATTCGGGATTCTGAAAAGCGGCGAGGCGAATCAGACGATTGGCCAACACCTGCGGCAACTGTGCCTTCTCAAAGTAGATGAGATTAGACAAGGTCACCGTGAGCGATTTCGGCAAGATCCCAGCCAGTTTCTGGGTGGCTGATACCGGCCGCTTCCACGGTTCCTTGTGATCCTCCTCGTCGATGAAGGTCACATCCAGCGGATGCACACCCCCCGTGGCGCGCAGGATCGTCGGCTCGACGTCGTGTGGCGGCATCGGCTGGATGGAGGCCAGGAACGCCCACTGGTCAGGATGCGGACGCAAGGCTCCGTCCACGAACACACTGCAGCTGTTCTCGCGTGGCCGCTTCTGCAAAGGCAAGGCAATCAGATTGCCGAACCCACCCTTGGGCATCGTGTCCTGATTAGGAAATAGCCGGTCGTAGGAAGTTAGTTTCAATTGTCGAGTACGGGCACAAGTGTGGCTGATGATGGCGGTGCCGAGCCGCCGGGCATCACGCGCGGGGACACTGCCAGCGAAGAACACCCAGGCGTGCGCACCGTTACCGGAGCGTGAAACTTCGAGGGCGACCGGCACGCCCAGTTCATGGCACGTCTGGACAAAGGCCAGGGCATCCTCTTTCCATTCGGCCGCGTCGAAATCGACGGCGAGAAAATGGCAGGTGTCGTCAGACAGCAGCGGATAAACGCCCACCGAGTGCTCGCCCGCAAGGTGGTCGTAAACAACCGAATCGGACAATGGGATCAGTAATCGATTACCGCAATCCGAGCATTTGATGCGCGGCTTTTCGCAGATACCGGCGCGCCACTCGTTGGCACAGGCAGGAGCGTAACCCGCCTTGCCGGTCGTTTTGCTTTCCCAGCGGACTGGGTAAACGTCGGTGCGACCCCGGAACAGGCGACGAAAGAGTGCGATCTTGCCATTGGTGGTGAGCCGCAAAGGCTCTAAC
>JANOOV010000434.1:0-1813 GCA_031421535.1 Gammaproteobacteria bacterium | reverse complement strand
TTGACTGGCAAAATTGCCATGAATGCCGGCAAAAACAAGATAGAAAACAACCATGCTGCAATCACACCGATAGCCACAACATTCCCCAGGTCGCGGAACGGCGGCACTTCGCTGAAATTCATGCTCAGGAAACCGATCACGGTGGTGATGCTGGTCAGAAACACGGCAGAGAAATTGATGCGCATGGTTTCCACGATGGCGTCGCGCTTGCTCATGCCTTCGCGCATGTAGTGAAACATCGTGGTGAGCAAGTGGATGCTGTCGGCGATGGCCAGCGTGAGGATGACGGTCGGCGCGGTTGTTGAAGGTCCGGTGAGTTTCATGCCTAACCAACCCATCAGGCCCATCGCGGTGATCACGGAGAACAGGATCACCAGCAACGTAGTGGCCGTGCCGGTAAACGAGCGCAGCGAGAAGATGCAGATGAGGGTGATCACCAGATACATCAGCGGCACCAAGGTCTGCATGTCTTTCTGTGCATATTCGCCGAACGCATTGTTGAATGGGACCATGCCGGTGAGATGAATATCGACGCCCGGAAAACGCTCCTTGGCTTGCACGATCAGGTTGCGAGTGAATCCGACAACCTCCGGCGCTTCGGCTAAACTTTTTTCCGGCAGCACTACGGTGACATTAACGCCGGTCACGTGCGCGCGGGGCGAAATCAGGCGGTCAACGAGTAACGGCTCGGCGACGGCGATTTGTTTGGTCTTCTCCAGATCGGCATCGGTAATGGTCGCGGGATCCTCCACCAAATCGCGGACCAGCAAATTATCGCCGTCGGTTTGCGTGTGCTGAAAATTGGTGATGGAGTCCACGCGCCGCGAGTACGGTATCTGCCACGACTCCTTGGTGAGCCATTGCACCGCAGTTAAAGTCTCGCGCGTGAATACTTTGCCGTCTTTAGGCGCGACCACAAACAGCACGTTGTCGTTTTTGCTATAGACGTTTTGCAGCTCGTCAAAAGCCTTGAGTTGCGGATTCTGGGAGCTGAAGAAATCGCGATAACTTCCCGAGAATTCCAGGAAGCGCGCGCCAGAACCCGCCGCCGCGACGGCGACAAAAGACAAAATAATAATCCACCAGTGAAAACGGATCACACCACGTGCAAATTCCTGGATCATGACAATTAACTCCTCGTGCGCTTCTTCGGGTTGCTTTTCATTAAAGATTTTTCATCTCGCGGGTTGAGTCGCAGCGTTTCCAGATAATGCATGAGACCCGCGCCACACTCATGCAACAAAGCGATGTCATTCGCGCTCTTCGCCATACCCAGGCAGCCCTCAATGGCAGCGACGATGAACGTTGCAGCGGCGTCGGTATTGACGTCTCCGCGCACCGAGCCCTCTGCTTGTCCGCGCGCCAGCGCGCTGCTGATGCCTTGGCGCCACAACACGTACAACCGTGCAATGCGCTTGCGAAATCCGGCGTCGAGATTCGACACTTCTTGAGCCAGATTATTGAGCGGACAACCGACAAACACTTTTTCGCTGGCGATTGCGCAGCCTTCGGTGTTGAGCGTTTGCATCATGGTATCGATGGGGTCGCCCTGCGTCAGCGGCTCGATCCACTTTGTACGAATTATCTCATCGAGAATTTCATCGACCACCGCGTAACCGAGTTTCTTCTTGTCCGGAAAATGATGGTAGAGCGCGCCTTTAGTGACGTCGGTCTTTGCCAGAATATTCGACAAACTCGCCGCCTGGAACCCATGCACGCGGATTTCATCGAAGGCCGCTTCCAGCAGCACACGGCGGGTTTTGTCAGGGTCGCGCATCAACATACCGGGCAGTATGTATGTGGCAATCCGAAG
>JANOOV010000433.1:0-17540 GCA_031421535.1 Gammaproteobacteria bacterium | reverse complement strand
ACAAAGAACGGCGAAATTTTGCGCGGGCCGCCCTCAAGATAGGCATCGTGACCTTTTTCAATACCGCCCAATCCGCCGATGCCTGCGCCCAACGCCACGCCGATGCGCGGTGCGGTTGCTTCGGTCGCGACCAGCCCCGCGTCTTCCACCGCTTGCTTTGCCGCAGCAATGCCATAGTGGATGAACGGGTCCATCTTGCGCGCTTCCTTGCTCGACAGAATCGTGTGGATGTCAAAACCCCACACCAAGCCGCCAAAGCGCGTGGAAAACGCACTCACGTCAAAGCTGTCGATGGGCCCGATGCCGCTTTTTCCGGCGAGAATATTTTCCCATGCGGATTTCACGGTCAGGCCCACGGGCGAAACCATGCCCAAGCCGGTCACGACAACGCGCCGTTTGCCTGATGTCGATGCCATGGATTTGTGAGCTGGATGAGTTCTGAATGGGCTTTACATTCCGGCGGCGGCAGTGCGATGCCGCAACTGCGCCGGACGCGCAGCTTATGCGCTTTTTACGTTTTTGTTGATGTAGTCAATGGCCTGCTGCACCGTCGTGATCTTCTCGGCATCTTCGTCGGGAATTTCAGTTTCAAACTCTTCTTCCAGCGCCATAACCAACTCAACGGTATCCAGGGAATCTGCGCCCAGATCGTCTACGAACGACGCATCATTGCTGACTTCAGCTTCCTTGACGCCCAGTTGTTCAACAACGATCTTCTTAACGCGTTCTTCGATCGTACTCATGTGGTGTTATTCCTCCCAAAATGAAAATGCAGCTCACGCTGCGGCCGCTATTCTATTGGAAACGAAGTGCGGATGCCAGCGAACACCAGCCCACCCGTATTCCAAGCTTAACTGATTGTTCCAGTAACGAATTTACCGTTAAACCATATACATTCCACCGTTTACATGCAGGGTATGGCCGGTGATATAACCGGCCCCGGGGCCAGCTAAAAATGCCACTGCTGCCGCGATATCCTGCGGTTGCCCCAGACGTGTCAGCGGAATTTCTTGCAACAAAACTTCTTTTTGCGCTTCGGGCAGTGCGCGCGTCATGTCGGTTTCGACGAACCCCGGCGCGATCACGTTAACGGTAATGCCGCGCGACGCGACTTCGCGTGCCAGGGCTTTACTGAATCCCATGATCCCGGCCTTGGCCGCCGCGTAGTTGGTTTGCCCGGCGTTGCCCATCGCACCCACCACTGAAGCGATGCTGATAATGCGGCCCTTGCGCGCTTTCATCATGCCGCGAATACAGGCTTTTGACAGCCGGAACACCGAGCTCAAGTTGGTGTTAATGATGTCGTCCCATTCGTCGTCTTTCATGCGCATCAACAGATTGTCGCGCGTGATGCCCGCGTTGTTGACCAGGATGGTCGGCGCACCAAATTCTTTTTCCATTTGCGAAAGCGCGGGTTCGATGGACAGCGGGTCCGCTACGTTCATGGTCAGCCCGACGCCTTTGATACCTTTTTCCGCAAGTGCCGCAGTAATTTTCTGCGCGCCGTCGGCTGAGGTCGCAGTGCCCACCACAGTCGCGCCACGTGCGCCAAGTTCCAGTGCAATGGCTAGGCCGATACCGCGCGTCGCGCCGGTAACTAAGGCAATTTCACCCGTAAGTTCAGTCATGCTCGTCTCCTACGCTAAAGCGCTATCCAACGACGCCACATCCACCAACGCCTGCGTCGCCATGTCTTTGGCAATGCGTTTGTTTAAACCCACCAACACTTTGCCGGGCCCGCATTCAATCAGCGTGGTGACGCCGTCACCCGCCATGCGCTGCACCGTCTCCACCCAGCGCACCGGGTTGTAAAGCTGGCGCACCAAGGCGTCGCGAATCGCATCGGCAGCGTCGGGCATCGCAACGTCAACATTGTTGATGACCGGAATCTGCGGCTTGCGCAGGTTCACGCTCTGCAAGCGTTGCGCGAGCTGCTCTGCCGCCGGCTTCATCAACGCGCAGTGCGACGGCACACTCACCGGCAGCGGCAGCGCGCGTTTTGCACCGGCGGCTTTACACGCTTCCATCGCGCGATTCACGGCAGCGGCTTGACCGGCAATCACCACCTGTCCCGGAGAATTGAAATTCACCGCTGCGACCACGTCGCCTTGCGCCGCGTGTTGACAAGCGGTCACCACTTGCGCGTCGTCCAAGCCCAGGATCGCCGCCATCGCGCCCTGCCCGGCCGGTACGGCCGCTTGCATGTAACGCCCACGCAACGCGACCAATTCCACCGCCGCAGAAAATTCCAGCGCCCCCGCGCAGACCAACGCACTGTACTCACCCAGGCTGTGCCCGGCCATCAACTGCGGCAGCGCACCGCCGCGCGCCTGCCAGATGCGCCAGGTCGCGACACCCGCCGTCAACATCGCCGGTTGCGTAATATGCGTTTGATTGAGCGTTTCTTCCGGGCCTTCGCGCACGATCTGCCATAAGTCAAGCTTGAGCACGGAGGAGGCTTCCGCGAAGGTATCTTTCACCACCGGATACTGCGCCGCGAGCTCGGCCAGCATGCCGACCGCCTGCGAACCTTGGCCGGGAAATACGAATGCGAGTGTCATCGTGTCACGTCCACTTTCAATTTAGTACCGCACCAACGCCGAGCCCCAGGTAAATCCGCCGCCGAAGGCTTCCAGTAACAAGGTGTCGCCGCGTTTGATGCGGCCGTCGCGCACCGCCACGTCGAGCGCCAGCGGCACCGATGCAGCCGAGGTGTTGCCATGTTCGGCCACCGTCACGACCACGCGCTCCATCGGCATTTTCAGTTTTTTCGCCGTAGCGGTGATGATGCGGATATTGGCTTGATGTGGCACCAGCCAGTCGATATCGCTCTTTTGCAATTGGTTGGCGGCCAGGGTTTCATCGACGATGTCGCCCAAGGTGTTGACCGCGACCTTGAAGACTTCATTGCCTTGCATCCGCATATACGCCGTACCGGAGCGCACTTGCTCATACCCCTGCGATATACCCGCCGTCACCGTGAGCAAGTCTTTATATTGCCCGTCCGCGTGCAAATGCGTAGACAGGATACCGGGCTCATCACTGGCGGCGAGAATGACTGCACCCGCGCCATCGCCGAACAACACGCAGGTGCCGCGATCCGTCCAGTCAATAATGCGCGACAGCGTTTCCGCGCCGATCACCAGTGCGCAGCGCGCCGAGCCGGTGCGAATGAATTTTTCGGCGATGGCGAGCGCGTAGACGAAACCGGTACACACCGCCTGCACATCAAACGCCGGACAGCCATGCACACCTAAGCGGTCTTGCAACAAACATGCGGTGCTGGGGAACACGCGATCCGGCGTGGTGGTGGCGACGATGATCAGATCCAATGCCGTGGCATCGATCCCCGCCGCTTCCAAAGCACGCCGTGCTGCGGCTTCGGCCAGATCGCAGGTGGTTTGGTTTTCTGCGGCAATATGGCGCGTCTTGATTCCGGTGCGGTCGATAATCCACTCGTCCGTGGTATCAACCATTTTTTCCAGGTCAGCGTTGGTAAGAATTTTCTCAGGCAGAAAACCGCCGGTGCCGGTGATGCGCGCGTAAGTCATACCACCTTCCTCTGCGCCAGATAGACATCCAGCTGGTTGCGGATACGCTCCGGCACATTTTTTTCCACTTCAATCAGCGCTTCGTTGATGGCGGTGGTGAACGCGAAGACATCGGCATTGCCGTGGCTCTTGATCACAATGCCCTGCAAGCCCACCAAACTGGCACCGTTATAACGCCGTGGATCAATTTTTTTGTGGAAGGATTTCAGCACCGGCATGGCGAGCAGTGCAATTAGCTTGGTCAGCAGATTGCGCTGAAATTCCTGCTTCATGAAATGGCGGATCATGCGCGCCACGCCTTCGGTGGTTTTCAGCGCGACATTGCCCACGAAGCCATCACACACCACCACGTCGGCTGCGCCTTTGAAAATATCATCACCCTCGACGAAGCCGATGTAGTTCAGGTTGCTCGCCGCGATTAGCTGCGCCGCTTCTTTTACCGATTCATTGCCTTTGATTTCTTCTTCACCGATATTCAGCAAGGCCACCGTCGGCCGTTCAATATTATCAACCGCAGATGTCAATACCGAGCCCATCACCGCAAATTCAAACAGGTGCTCGGCACTGGAATCCACATTGGCGCCCAGATCCAGCATGTGGGTGTGCCCTTTGATGGTCGGCAATGCATAAATGAAAGCGGGTCGATCAATCCCCGGCAGGGTTTTCAAAACAAAACGCGCCGTGGCCATCAGTGCGCCGGTATTTCCCGCGCTCACGCACGCGCCCGCGACGCCCTCTTTGACCAGATTGATCGCCACCCGCATGGACGAATCTTTTTTGCCACGTAACGCTTGCGAGGGCAATTCGTTCATCTCAACGGTTTGCGCGGCGTGATGAATTACCAAACGCTCGGATACCGTGGCGTGGTGCTTGAGCAGCTCTGGTTCGAGAACATCCCGCTGCCCGACCAGTATGATTTTGGCGTTGGCGTGGCGCTGCAATATTTCCAGCGCCGCAGGCACCGTGACATGCGCGCCGTGGTCGCCACCCATCGCGTCGATGGCAATGGTAACGCGTGTAGTCATCAGTCGAACCTCATTAGGTCAGACCGCTTTGAGCACACGCAAACGACACTGCCGCGCATGCGCGGCAGTGTTTGCGATAACGGGGTATAACGCGCGAAACGCGTCATCGCCGGTAAAGGCGGAGGGAAGCAATAAATCTGCAACTACTCTGCATCTTCCTTCGGCACGATCACCTGGCGACCACGGTAATATCCGCCGGCGGTGATGTGGTGGCGCAGATGGGTTTCACCGGATTTCGAGTCAATCGACAGGGCCGGGTTGCTTAATTTGTCATGCGAACGACGCATGCCGCGCTTGGATGCTGTCTTACGATTTTGCTGGACTGCCATACAGGTTCTCCTGAAAAAAACTAATTTTTACCACCATCACGCGATTTCAATTCAGCCAATACCGCAAAGGGATTGCTTCGCTGCGCCGCAGGCTCCGCCATGCGGTCCGGCTGCCCCGGCGCGGCACACTCGCCCGTCGCATGCAATGCGACAATCGGGACCAACAACAACAACTCGTCCTCAATGATCGGCAACAGCGGCGTGGGCACCTGCTCGACAATGAGCGGTTCATAGTGCGTCGGCAAGCGGTCGGCATCGTTTCGGTTCGCCACCAACCCCAGTGCGATTTCCGCATCCACCGCGTGCGTCATCGGCTGCATGCAGCGCTGGCAGGTGAAGCGCAATTCCGCCGTCACATGACCAAGCACACACATCACCCCCATGTCGTCGGTCCCGAATTCGAGATCGACACTCGCAACACCGTCGGTCGAATACAACAACGGCGCGAGTCGCTCCATGCGACGCAAGTCCAGCGCGCCGTTCAGGATGCGATGCTGGCGCACCAAACGGAACGGGTCGATCTGCTCCGGTAACCGCTGCGTCATAGGCGCGCAATAATAGCGATCACGCCCGGCGCTGTCAAAGGCCGCACACTACAGGCAACCCAGCAGGCCTATCGCGAGCTTCAGGCGGCGGGCTGCGTAACATCCGTTAATTATCCCTCTCTAAATGGTTTTGTTTAACGCTGCGTTGAGGTGTTAAACATTTAGGCATCGGAGTCCACCCGGCGCTATGTAACTCACAGGCGAGAAAACATATCGCATAACGCACGAGAAATTATTGCCGGGGGATACGGAAGCGCTGGCCGGGGTGGATGATGGATTGTCGGGTCAAGTCGTTGGAGGCCAGCAACTTCGCGACGGTCACTCCGTAGCTCGATGCAATCTCGATGGGTGTCTCGCCCTTGCGCACGATGTGAATGATCTCTGCGCCGTTTTGCGCCGCCGCCGGGTCGCGTGCGTCTTCGACTACCAGTAATTTGTCGCCGCGCTTTACCACATCGTTGTCCGACGCGCGGTTATTAAGCGTTTGTAATGCCGCGACCTCCATACCGTAGCGCGCGGCGATGCCGGACAAGGTGTCGCGAGGGCGCACGACGTGATAATTACGCGAGGTCGCCGCCGACACGGGTGCCGCGTCCAGTTGCGGCGCGGTGGCGGTGATCGCTGGCGCGGGTTTTTCCCGCACTACTCTGGAGGGCAGCCACACCTCAATGCCGCTCGGCAACGGCAACTCGCCGCGCGCGGCACGGCGACTCCACGCGGGGTTAAGTTCGGCCAGTTGTTTGAGGTTCACCGCGTGCAGCTTGGCCAACTGCCCCGCTGAAATTTTGCGGTCAAGAACCACCTTGTGCAGATCCAGCGGCGGGTCCCGCCGTACCTCGTCGGCAAAGAAGTCCTGCGGATTACGCGCGACGTCGCGTGCAGCAAGAAATTCTGTATAGAAATTTTTCGATGCGAAACCGAAGCTGCGTGACTGATATTCCCGCACCGCCTGTGCGAAATCGTTGCCCACCTGTTGCTTTGCGCGCAGCATGCCTTGAAGGCCGTGGTTGTACGACGTCACTGCATACGCCCAGTGGCCCAAGCTGCCGTAAGCCTGCCCCAGGTAACGCGCTGCGCCACGTGCGGAAGCCACCGGATCAAGGCGCTCATCAATCGCCGCATTCATTTTCAGAAATATCCGCCCGGCGCCGCGCGTGAATTGCCACACGCCGACGGCACCCGCCGAGGAGCGCGCGCTGGTTTGAAACGAAGATTCCACGTGCGGCAAAAACGCCAGGTCGGTGGGCAAGCCCGCGTCACTGAAGATGCGTCGAAACGTTGCATCGTAACGGCCGCTGATTTCCAGGCCGCGCCGAAAACGTTCGCGCAGTCCGCGCTGTGAACGCACCCGCTCGGCGGCGCCGTCAACGGCAGCTGCTCCGGCGACAGATTGTATGCGGAACAGCAGTTCGCGCTCGGCATCGCTCAACTGCGATACGGTTTTATAGCGCTGCGCCAGCGATTGCAGCTGAACTTGCAACGCGGTACGACGTTCATCGACGAATTTTTTTTGCGCCGCAGTGTAACCTTCGCTGGCCGCGCCCGGCAGATCGATGACTTCGTAGATAATGCCGGGGTAGTCCATGTCATGCAGCGCCACCTGCCCCAAACTCCAGTAGCCATAAACGCTGCGCCAAAACCCGACTTGCCCGGCCAAGGCGTCGGGGCGGGGGAACGGATCTGGCGCGGCATCGCCGATCACAGGTTGCGGCGGTGCAATGGGGCGCGTGTTGGGCGCGGACTGCGCAGTGCCAAAAACTACACAACCCAACAACCACCACGCGCAGGACGACGTACCGTGCAGGCTCATATTCATACCCAATCAATCATCTGTTGAAACAGCGCCGCAGGGAATCACTCGATAGATGCCTAAAAACTGTAGGGATCAACCCAAGCCGGACGCAGTGATAGTATTTCATGTATTCCTGCATATCACGAATGCTGGCTTTCCAGGTGCCGATCAATTCATCTTTATGCCTCAACCCCCGTATTTTTCATCATCGCTGCCTGACGCTGATGAAATTGGCGCAAATGTCGGGTTAACTACACCCATTCGACCGACGCCGACCGCAAGGAATCATCACGTGAATAATATAAACAAGTTCTTGGTATTGGGCGGAGGGCTAAGCATTCTTGCCGCGCTGCTGCACATCGGCGTGATCATCGGCGGCCCCGAATGGTATCGCTTCTTCGGCGCCGGTGAAGAGCTCGCGTCCATGGCCGAGCAAGGCTCGTGGTATCCGGCCGTGCTGACGTTCGGCATTGCGGTCGTGTTGTTTATTTGGGGTCTCTACGCTTTTGCAGGTGCGGGGCTGCTGCGTCGCAGGCCCCCGTTTCTTAAAGCGAGCCTGGTTATCATTTCAGCGATCTACCTGCTCAGAGGACTTGCACTGGCCCCGGCGTATTTAGTCAAGCCCGAGCTCGTCGACGCCTTTTTGATCTGGAGTTCACTGATCTGCCTTGGGTACGGTGTCGCCTACGCCATCGGCACCACCCAGGTGTGGACGAGACTTTCAAAGTAATGGAAGAAAAGAAAACAAGGCACACGCAAAGGCTTTACCGCCGGGGCCTGTTCGGCTGCGGTGCATTCTTGTCGCAATCTACCGGCTGGCGCTCCGCCAAGCCGTTGCACGAATTGGTTTTCGATAACCGTTGGGGGGCGTTGTGATCGCCGCATTCATCGCATGGTCGGCCGTGCTGCTCGACTGGTGGCTGGGCGAACCCAAACGCTGGCACCCGCTGGTGGGGTTTGGTCGGCTCGCGCAGCGCGTTGAACAGGTGTTGCGCGGCACTCGTAATATCACGCCGCGCGCGCTCCGCTGGCGCGGCATCGCAGCGTGGCTGGTGTCGGTTTTGCCACTCACCGCCATCGCGGCGGCATTGTGCGCATTGCCCGGCGCCGGGGTTATGTTCAGCGTTGCCGCGCTGTATTTCTCGCTCGGCCATCGCAGCTTGCACGACCACGCGCGCCCAGTGGCGGACGCGTTGCGCGCGGGTGACGACGCGGCGGCACGCGCGCACGTGAGCCGAATGGTGAGCCGCGACTCGGCCGCGCTCGACGTTGAAAATGCCGCCACCGAATCGGTACTCGAAAACGGCAACGACGGCGTGTTCGGCGCGCTGTTCTGGTTCGTGGTCGCGGGCGGCGCGGGCGCGGTGTTGTATCGCCTCGCCAACACGCTCGACGCGATGTGGGGTTACCGAAATGAAAAGTATCGGCACTTCGGCTGGGCGGCGGCGCGTTGCGACGACGTGCTGAATTACCTCCCCGCAAGGCTCACGGCCTTGACTTATGCCGTCTTCGGTCGCACCCGTCTCGCGCTGCGCTGTTGGCGCACCCAGGCTCCCGCGTGGGACAGCCCCAACGCCGGGCCGGTGATGGCGGCGGGCGCGGGTGCGCTGGGTATCACGCTTGGCGGGCCCGCATGTTATCAAGGCGAATGGCACGAACGACCGGTGCTTGGCATGGGTCCGCGACCCACGGTTGACGACATCGAACGCGCGCTGCGACTGGTACGTCACGGTGTGGCACTTTGGTTGATCGTGCTGTTCGTCGCGGGCGTGCTGCGCCATGTCTGAGCACCGCATGCTGGAACACGGCGGCAGGCTCCGGCACGCGGCGCTGCGCTGCGCGATCGCGCCCGACGACTGGCTGGATCTTTCCACCGGCGTGAATCCCAACGGCTGGCCCGTGCCACCGGTCCCCGCTGCGGCATGGTCACGGTTACCGGAAGATGACGACGGCCTGGAAAGCGCGGCGCACATCTACTACGGCGCACAACATCTGTTGCCCGTGGCCGGATCGCAGGCGGCGATCCAGGCCCTGCCGTATCTGCGCCCGCGCTCACGCGTCGCCGTCATCGCGCCCGGTTACAACGAGCACGCACACGCGTGGCGCAGCGCCGGGCACGAAGTGAGCGAAGTTGCCGCCGAACGCATTGCCACCGAGGCGCCGAAGGTTGACGTGCTCGTGATCATCAATCCGAACAATCCCACCGGGGTGAGTTTCACACCGGATCAACTGCTCGCCTGGCATGCACAACTTGCCGCGCGCAGCGGCTGGTTAGTGGTGGACGAAGCGTTCATGGACGCCGCACCCGAAGCGAGCCTGGCTGCGCATTGTCCGCGTCCGGGCCTGATCGTGCTGCGCTCGCTCGGCAAATTCTTCGGGCTGGCGGGCGTGCGCGTGGGTTTTGTGCTGGGGGAACGGGAATTGCTCGCCCGGTTGCGTGCGCGACTCGGGCCGTGGGCGGTGAACGGCCCGGCGCGCTTCGTGGCCACGCATGCGCTGATGGACACGACGTGGCAGCACGACACGCGCGCGCGGCTGGTGCACGATAGTCAACGCTTGGCCCTGTTGCTGACACGCTACGGTCTCGCACCCGATGGCGGTTGCGCGCATTTCCAGTGGCTGCGCACCGCACGTGCGGCGGAGCTTCACGAGCAACTCGCACAACGCGGCATTTTCACCCGTTTATACGACCAACCCGCGTCCTTGCGTTGCGGTCTTCCGGGCCACGAGCAAGACTGGATACGCTGCGAACGGGCGCTCCATGAACTGGGGCTTCGCTAACTTAACTCCCCGCCTGAATCATCTTCTTCAAACGGTCAAGATCAGCCGCCTTTGACCGCACGCGCAACCGGATGCCCCCGGCTTCGTAGCTCTCGTGCACGATACGCATCCTGGCGCGGACTTCTCCCACGATGCCTTTCGCGGTATACGGAACGAAAATTTCTTCTTCGACCATGCCGCTTTCGGCGAACTGCATGATCCGTTCGCGCAGCGCTTGAATATCTTCCGGCTGGCGTGTCGAAATGAGCATGGCGTCGGGAAATTCGTCACGCAAAGTGGCTTGTTGCTCCGCGTTCAGACGGTCGGATTTATTGAGCAGCAAAAGATGCGGCGTGCCTTCCACGCCGACTTCGCGCAACACCTCATTGACGACGTCAAGCTGAGCACGAAAGGTGTGATCGGCAGCATCCACCACGTAAAGCAGCAGCGACGCATTGCGCGCTTCATCGAGTGTGGAGCGGAACGACGCGACCAGATCGTGCGGAAGTTTTTTGATAAACCCCACGGTATCTGAAACCAGAATGCGCGGCTGGGTTTCCGGCTGCAGCGCGCGCACCGTGGTGTCGAGCGTGGCAAACAATTTATCTTCCACCAACACATCGCTGCCGGTGAGCGCACGCATGGCAGAGGATTTACCGGCATTCGTGTAACCCACCAGCACGACGCACATTTGCTCGGCCCGCTGCAACCGGCGATTGCCCTGCTCCTGTTGCACACTTTCCAATTCACGCTTGAGCTCGGCGAGGCGGTCGCGCACTTTGCGGCGGTCGAGTTCCAGCGTGCTTTCACCTGAGCCGCGACCGGATTGGCGCTCCTTGCCGCCGCCGCCCATTTCGCGCAGGCGCGGGGACAAATAATTCAGGCGCGCGATTTCAACTTGCAACCGTGCCGCGCGCGTCTTGGCGTGGCGGCTGAAAATCTCAATAATCACCCCGGTGCGATCCAGCACTTCCACACCCAATGCGTTTTCAACGTTGCGCAATTGCGACGGGCTTAAATCGCAGTCAAACACCACCACGGTGGCCAACTCATCCGGAACGCCCGTCGCATCGGTATCCGGGCTTGACTCTTCTTTTGCTTCTTCATCCGGCTTTTTCGCGCCGCGTTCGACCACACCCTTGCCGCCGGTAAAGCGCGCCAGCTCTTTCAACTTGCCCTCGCCCACCACTGTGACACCCGCCGTGGAAGGTTGCCGTTGCGACTGCGTGCCGATGACTTGATAACCCAGCGTCGTGACCAGACGTTTAAGCTCGGCGAGCGACTCTTCGGCGTCAACATCCGTTACTTTGGGAGTGCGTATCGACACCAGCAACGCCCTGGGGCGTTCCGCGTCGTGTGTGGCTTGCATGGTGTGACCTCAAATGATTTCAACAACGCAAGCGCATCGTACGCCAATGCCGACGGACTTACGAAGGGCGGTGATCTTGCCCCGCCATCACGGACACGTAGTTAGTCGCTGTCGCGAAACTGCGGAATGAATTGCCCCGCCGCAAGCGGCGGAGAATCAGACCCGCAGAGATTAAAATTCCATCTCCACGCCGATGTAGGGAAGGATCGGCAATTGGTAGACGGGCTTTTTTTTGCTGTCGTTGTAATCGGCAGGGTATTCATAGCCGGTGATGCTTTTATTGTTGTAGGCGTTGAGCACTTCAAGATACGCATTCAACTTCCAGGTGTCGTACACGATGTGCCGGTCGACGCGTAGATCAAGGCGGTGATAGGCGGGAAAGCGGCGTGAATTAACCTCGCCTTGATCAGGCTCATAGGTTTTCCCGTCACCCCTTAAAATGCCGCCTTTAATCGGCGTGTAGGGATCGCCGGTGTGGTAACTCCAGCGCGCACCGTAAGACCAATCGGCCGAGTGTTTATAGCTCAACACGCCAGTCGCAATGACCGGCTGATCGAAACTGAAGGGGATATTTGCTCCAGTCGCATCAATATGGCGGCGTGATTGCGAATAGGTCACCGACAACCAGCCAGACCACGGTGTCGAGCGGTCTTTTTTCACCAATAACTCGACGCCGTGCGCCTTGCCGCTGCCACCATTGATGTAATTCAGTTGCGGATCGGAGGTCACCAAATCGTCGAAAGTTTTGTAATAGCTTTCCAGCTTCCAGCTCCAACCTGCGTCCAGTTTTTGCGCCACACCCAGCATAGTGTGGATCGCGCGCAGCCGATGTAAATTCGGATTTCCGATGTTCTCGAGCGCTTGCTCACCTTGCGGAAATTGGTTGTATTTGCCCCACCCGGCGGTAATCAGCGTGCGCGATGTCCAGTCCCACTCCAAGCCTAAGCGCGGCTCGATATAGGTGCTGTCGAGATAGTCGTCGTGCGTCCAATGCAGGCCGCCGATTAATATCAAGTCCTGCGCCACACGCCAGCGGTCTTTGGCAAACAAGCGTTCGGTACGCACCAGTAAATTATTTTTGTATTGTTCACGCTCCCCGGAACTTATGGAGCAATATCCTTCAAATTGAGGTACACAGGCAATGCGCAACACATCAAGATCCAGCTTCGCGTCTATGTCCGAGTAGTTTCCGCCGAGCGTCACCACGTGATCGGCGCTGGGTTCGAAGCGGAATTCGTTGCGCAGAAACAGTTCGTCGACGGCCACATCCGTATCGGCAGCCGTTCCAATAAAAGCGGATGAAGTCGTACGCATATGACCGACGTACAGCTTGTTTATGGCCGTCGCTGAAACACGTCTGTTCCACTCGATGTTCTGCGTGTGATACGACATGGCGAAGGAGGAAGCGCCGACTAAAGCTGGCTCCTGTTTGGCGGTATCGGATTTTTCAGTAATGCTAAACCCCAGACTATCCGACGCACCGTTCATGTTCGCGATCAGCGTGTTCGTGTCGTTGACCTCCCAAACATATTTTCCCTGGTAATCGTAATAGCGCGGAAACGAGAATTTATTGCCGCTTTCCTGGTCTTCGATGCTGCCGATTAAAAAGTCAAAATAGCTGCGGCGTGCGGACAACATGACCGACTGATTCGCGCTGATCGGCCCTTCGATGAGCGCATCCGCGCTGATCAGGCTGACGTTGACTTTGCCGCCGAGTCGATCCGTGCGCGGTTTGCGCAAGGCCACGTCAATCACTGCGCCAGTCACATCATCGTATTCGGGACCAAACGCCGCCGCGTACAAATTAAAATCATCGACCATATTGGTGGGCAGTACGCTGGTGATACCCCCAACGTGAAACAGATAACCCACCGGCACGCCGTCAACATAATAGGCATTGTCTTCGGGGCCGGAGCCGCGAATTGCAGGTTCGCCGCTGAAGTCGCTGCCGGCAATACCAGGTAAGGATTGCAAGGCGCGTAATGGATCACCTGCCGCACCTGGCACCTGGCTCAACTCTTCGCCGGTGATCACGGTTTTCGACACGCGCTCCGCGTTGCGCTCGGCGCGCACCACCACTGGCGGAATAGTAAAGTCCTGGCGCAGATAAATTTTGGTGAGACCGCGCGCGATGTTCTCGCCGGTGATTGGAATCTGCTTGGCGCTCTCAAACCCGACCGCGACCGCACCCAGCGTGTAGTCGCCCGGCGCGGGCAGACTCAGAGTAAAACGACCGTGCTCGTCGCTGGTGGCGTTGATGCTGTCGTTGTCCACCACATAAACCGACGCACCCAGAATCGGATCGCCCGAGCCTTTTTGCAACACCTCGCCTTGCAGAGTCACCGGGTCAGCGCCCGCCCCTCCCAACCAGGCGCTTAAGATCCCCGCCAAACTCCAGCTCAGCCAACGTTGTTTTTTCATACCGTCTCCGTATTGCAGTTGCGTTGTTGTTAATGGAGCTTGAATTCAAAGGAGCGGCGAAAGCGTGCTGCCACCGGATGCTCGCCGATGTAAGCCGGACGGAAGGTGGTTTTACTCAGCTCGTCGATCACCGCTTGGTCGAATAGCGCGCCTGCGCTTTTCAATATTTTTATGTCACGCACCGCGCCTTGTTCGTCGATCACGAACTCGGCGATCACCGTGCCTTCGCGCCCACGATTTTTCTCGCTAGCGGGATATTTCAAAGTCGTCGCGTCACCGAAATCCGGCAGCCGTGTTAAACGAAACAAAGGTTCGACTTTAATCAGCGCTATCGGGATGGGCGTCTCGACCGCAGGCGTGGGTGACGCCTCCACTTCGGCAGGCGCCGCCTCGGGCGGCGGGTCGGTTGCAGGCAATGTAAAGGCCGGATTCTCGTTCGTGCTTGGCACCACCTGCGGCTCGGGCGGTTGCGGCGGTTCGCGTGTCTTCGGTATGGTAGTTTTCGGCGGGGGCTGCTTCGGTTGCACCGTCGGCGGCGCAGCCTCGGTCTGCGGCAGCATGCTCAACTCCAGCTCCGCTATTTCCACAACCTCAATGGGCCGCTTGTTCTGTAAAACACCTGAGAGCAGCGCGAACCAAAACAGGGTGAATACGCTACCCAGCAGATAAGCACCGCACCACACCGGCCAGCGCGCCCGGTTGTGGTAGACGGGAGATTCCAATTGCACCGTGCTCACGCCGGTTATCTCCAGGGATGCCGGTACAATGCTGATTCGATGGCGGGCAGGAGAGGCGAGCATTAGTGCGCGGTGGCAGTTAACTGTTGTGTCGTAATGCCGATTTTGAACAAGCCAAGTTGTCGTGCGGCGTCCATCGCGAGGGTCACGGCTTGATGCCGTGTATCCGCATCGGCACTAATTGTCACGACCAGATCCTTGCGCTCGCCTGCCGCCGTTTGCATGGCGCGTCTCAGCGTCTCGATGTCGGAATTCACGACGGCTTGCTGGTCAACGAAAAAACGCCCCTGCGCGTCGATGGCGACAGCGAGTGATTTTTTCTCGTTCTCTGGCAATGGTGGTTGCGCGGCTGCGGGCAGGTTAATGGGAATTTCCGCTACCCGCTTGAACGTTGTCGCCAGCATGAAGAAGATCAGCAGCATCAGCAAAATATCGATGAGCGGAATCAGGATGATCTCCGGTTCATCGCGGCGGCGTGTGCGTACATTCATGTGTTGATCTCGGATGCCAAGGTGAGATCGCGCTCGCCGAGTAGCAGCTCCAGCAGAAGCAGCGCTTGCTGCTCCATGCCCACCGCCAGCTCGTCCACACGGCCTTGAAAGTAGCGGTAAAACGTCAAGCTCGGGATCGCCACCAACAAACCGGCGGCGGTGGCGATCATGATTTGCGAAATGCCCGAACCCAACGCTTGCGGATTGCCGATACCCTGACTGGACTGGATGCTCATGGAATTGAATACTTCCATCAAGCCCACTACCGAACCGAGCAAGCCGAGCAAGGGGGTGATTGCAGCGATGGTGCCCAGGCTATTGAGGTAGCGTTCCAGCTCATGCACCTCATGGCGACCGGCGTCTTCGATGCTTTGTTTCATCAGCGCGCGATTCGCATCGTGGTTCATCAAACCCGCCGCCAGCATGCGCCCCAGTGGTGAACCGGCGCGCAAGGCTCGAATATTTTCCAGCGTCAGTTCGTTGTTTTTGTGCCAGTTGAAAATCCGCGCCACCAGATGCCGGGGCATGATCTGGTGTTTCCGTAGCGACCAGAAACGTTCCGCCACAATGGCAACGGATGCTATCGAGCATAATAGGATAGGAACCATGAGCCATCCGCCTGCCTTGAGTATTTCGAACACGGTGTTGTCTCTTTACGTGGGAGTCATGATTAATGTCATGACCAGGAAAGTTAGGAGCATGAAAGCGCTGCGTAACCGACATGCGAAAAAATATATCGCTTAAGGCAGCGGCCGGCATCGCTCCAGGGGTTGATCTGCGGCTCCCCCATAAGTTGGATCAAGCCAGGCAGGAGTAGCGGAAACTTGCCCGTGAGGTGGAGACGGGAATCCGCCTGATGGAGGGTGACGGCGTTGGGCGCGATGGCGTACCGTGGGTCGATATATCCTTCGAACTTTCGACCCGGCACCGAGATTGAGTGATGGTGGAGCGCACAACTTTGGACCCACAGACACTGATTGATAGCGCTAGCCGTCCGTTGCGGGGCCCGTTTACTCGCTGGCCGCGCGCCGCAGACGCCGTCCTCGCCGTGGCTGTGTTGCTGGTGAGCCTGTTCCATGCAACCGAAGGCCCCAACCAGGATTCCGCAGTTCGCGCGCTCAGTAGCATCTCAATCGGCGGCTTTATTTTCGTTGCGGTCGCCAGCGGCGCGCTCTACTGGCGCCGGTCCCGGCCGCTGGAAGTGTTGGGGCTGGGCCTGGTTGTATTGGCACTGTCGACGGGATTGGGCTACCCGTACGATTATTTTGGTCTGCCGATCGCGCTCTACAGCGTGGGTCGCTACGCCACCCACGACCGCTGGCGCTACGTCGGCTTGGGCGCCGCTATCGCCGTGTGCGTGAGCAGCGAACTCACGAGCGCGAAACCCCTTGAGGACATCGGCGGGGCTTTCTTCATCTTGTTCCTGGTGTGGTATATCGGCGGTCGTATCCGGATTCGTGGTGACTACCTGCGCCTCCTCCAGGAACGTGCCGCGCAACTCGAACGGGAGCAAGAAAGCGAAGCGCGCCGCGCGGTGGCCGAGGAGCGAACGCGTATCGCACGCGAGTTGCACGACGTCGTGGCCCATCAGGTAAGTTTGATGACGGTGCAAGCCGGCGCTGCCAAGACGGTTGCCGCCAACGACCCGGAGGCTGCCCGGCGGGCGATGGAAGCGGTGGAGAAGGCGGGACGCCAAGCGCTCAATGAGCTACGCCATCTGCTGGGCGTGTTACGACCCGACGCCGAAGTCGCCGCGCTCGGTCCGCAACCCGGCCTCGCGGATGTTCCCCGGCTGGTCGAGAATCTGCGCGCAGCGGGGTTGGAGGTCGCACTCACGCTGGACGGTGTACCGACGGATCTCCCGGCGCGCGTGGAGCTATCCGCGTACCGCATCGTCCAAGAAGCACTGACCAACGTGCTCAAGCACGCCGGACCCGGTGCCCGGATCGAAGTGCGGCTCAGCACCGACCCTCATGGGGTTGCCATCGAGGTGCTCGACAACGGCAATGGCGCCAGCATCCTCCCCAGGTCTGGGCTCAGATCGAGTCCCAGATCGGATCATGGGTCAGGTCATGGCATTGCAGGCATGCGCGAGCGGGTACAGCTTTTAGGCGGCAGCCTCGACGCAGGACCGTGCCCGGGTGGGGGGTTTAAAGTCGTTGCCCATTTGCCTATTGGAGCGGCGCCGAGATGAGCATCCGTGTCGTTATCGTCGACGATCAGGCATTAGTCCGTGGCGGGTTGGCCATGATCCTTCGGCACCAGCACGACATGGAAGTCGTGGCCGAGGCTGCCACCGGGATCGAGGCGATGAATGCGGCCCGAACCCATCGTCCGGACGTGATCCTGATGGACATCCGGATGCCGGAGATGGACGGTCTGGAGGCGACCGCCAGGATCGTCAAGGAAGCCGACTGGCCGGTGCGGGTGCTGATCTTGACGACATTCGACCCGGACGAATATGTGTACAAAGCGCTGCGCGCCGGTGCCAGCGGCTTCGTGCTCAAGGACATCCCGCCC
>JANOOV010000432.1:0-4046 GCA_031421535.1 Gammaproteobacteria bacterium | reverse complement strand
AATTCAAAAGGCCATCGAAGTCCGCTGACAGTGCTACACCATGCCCGCCCATACCATCTTCAAAATTACCCGGATCGGCGCGATTCATCTTGATGTTGGGGTAGGGTAGCTCGACCGGCGGATACGGCCACGGCCAGGAGGTCGACATCAATCCGGCCGAGCTGATATTGCCGAACTTGTTGTAAACCACTTGATGCACGTGCCCGTGGATGGCGATGACCTTGTCGAATTTGCGCAGAATCGCGCGGATTTCCGGCGCGTCTGAGGTTTGGAAATTCCAGCGCGGGTAGTAATCCCAAAGCGGCGAATGCGTCATGATCACGACCGGCGTGTCGGGCGTGATGTTTTTCACGTCCTTGGCCAGCCATTCCAGTTGTTGCGCGCCCACACCCCAGAGCCCGCACTGGTGGCATTCCAGTTCTTCCATCCGGCCCATGCGTTCCAGCGGCGTCAGGCCGGCCTGGGTCCAGAAGTCGGGAACCAGGATGGAGTTCATGCCGATGAAGTGCACGCCCTTATGATTGAACGACCAGTGATCTTCACCGAAATGCCCGCGCCACGCCTTGCCCATATCCAGGTAATAATCGTGCTCGCCGGGGATCACGATGTATTTCATTTTCAGTTTATCCAGCAGCTTCTTACCCTTTAATAGCTCGCTTTCCTTACCGGATTGCGCAATGTCTCCTGCGTACAGAACAAAATCCGGGAGGGGATTCATCGCGTTGATGTCGGCCACGCCCTTGGCCAGAAATCCATCGAACCGGTGATCCGCGATGTCGTACAGATGGGTGTCGGTCAGCACCGCAAAAGTGAACGGCGAAATTTTCTTCGTCGCGGCTTCGGCAACCCCTCCCAACCCAAAAAAGCTGGTGGCGGTCGGCGCAAACGTGCCGGTGAATAATGTTCCTGCGGCCATAGTGGTCGACATTCCTAGGAATCGTCTTCTTGAGATTTTCTCCATAGCTGATTACCCCGCAATTGTTAAGTAGTGGTGGAACCTCATGGGTACGCCCCAAGCAGAGATAAGGACAACTTTGACGCCTTAACCTGAGCTTGCAGCTATTTAGACATGGACTAAATCCAAAAACAATGAACTTGTTGACATTTTTTGATGGCCGTTGAGGCGCGCGAGGGAACGAGTTTTGCTGGCAGTACTTTTATGCGACTGGACTATTTATCGACTGCTGCCGAGCCCGCTCTGTTGATCGCCGACGAACCGACCACGGGACGGGACATGACAATGCAAGTGGTGGTGCCGGACTTGATCCGCAACTTGGTGCATTGCAACCGCAAGGCCGTGATCCTGGTGACGCACGACTTGGCGCTGGCGTCCGAATCCTGCGATTGAATCTCAAAAACCTGCCTGCGCTTACACGATGAACAAGCATTTCACGCCGCGCTGGCTTTGCGCGATTTCGTGGGAAGCCGTTTATGCAACATGATCAAAAACCCATTCCCTGGCGATGAAATAAAACGCGCGCTGGTCTATCCTGTCGGCACGTGCGCAAGAGTGCGTGTTCCAGGTGCAAGGAGAGTGCAATGAAAGTCGCGGCGGTGCAGATGGCGTCCGGTCCCCACGTCAGCTACAACCTCATCGAAGCCGGGCGTCTGATCGCACTGGCGGCGCAAGACGGCGCCGAGCTGGTGGTGCTGCCGGAAAATTTCGCCATCATGGGCATGGCGCCGCAGGACATGGTGAAAAGTTGCGAGCCTCTCGGCAAGGGGCCGATTCAAGACTTTCTGGCCGAACAGGCTAAAAAACAGGGGATCTGGATTGTCGGCGGCACTCTGCCGCTGGCGGCGGATGACCCGAAAAAAGTGCGTGCCGCGTGTTTGCTGTTCAACGACCGGGGCCAGCGCGTTGCGCGTTACGACAAAATTCACTTGTTCGACGTGCGCATCGAAGAAACCAAAGAAGTTTATGTCGAGTCCGCAATCATCGAACCCGGTAACGAGATGGTGGTGGTGGATACCCCATTCGGGCGCCTGGGCTTAGCGGTGTGCTACGACTTACGCTTCCCCGAACTGTTTCGCCACATGCTGGATCACGGGGTGGAGTTGATCGTGTTGCCGTCAGCGTTTACCGCCATCACCGGCAAGGCGCATTGGGAAACGTTGGTGCGCGCGCGGGCCATCGAAAATTTAAGCTATGTCATCGCACCGGCGCAGGGTGGTTACCACTTGAATGGTCGCGAGACCTTCGGCCACAGCATGATCGTCGATCCGTGGGGCGTTATGTTGGACCGGTTGCCGCACGGTTCGGGTTTTGCGATTGCCGAACTGGACCCGAATTATCTGCGCGCGACGCGCCGTAATTTCCCCGCGACATCACATCGTCGCATCACCTGCCGGATATAATTCCAAGTAGCATTCAAAGGCATACTGCGTTGTCGGCCCTTGCCGTACTACTGTACTGTCTGCGGACCTCCGCCTTGTCTGCCTTTGAATGCCACTTGGAATAAACAGGAAAATATGCAAACACCCTTGGATTTGGCCCGCGAACAACTGCTCGTGCCCGGCGGTATTACCGAGCATGACCTGACCCGTACGCTGGAAAGCATGCTGACCCACGCCATCGACAGTGCCGATTTATATTTTCAGGCCAGCCGCTTCGAGTCGTGGATGTTGGAAGACGGCATCGTTAAAGAAGGCGGCCACAACATCGAGCGCGGCGTCGGTGTGCGCGCGGTCAGCGGCGAAAAAACCGGCTTCGCGTATTCCGATGAAATCGTGTTACCGGCCATCGCACAAGCGGCCAACGCGGCGCGTTCCATTGCTGCGCACGGTGGGAAGGGTAAAGTGCGTGCGTGGCACCGGGCACAGGGCAACGCTTTATATCCCGTGCTCAATCCGCTTGGCACACTCAGCGAGCAGGACAAAATCCAATTGCTGCACGCGGCCGATGCCGAAGCACGGCGCGTGGACCCGCGCGTGAAGCAGGTGATCGTGAGTCTGGCCAGCGAGCACGACGTATTTTTAATCGCGGCCAGCGACGGCACGCTGGCCGCCGACGTGCGTCCGCTGGTGCGCATGAATGTCACCGTGACGGTGGAACAAAATGGTCGCCGCGAGCAGAGCTCCTCCGGCGGCGGCGGACGTTTTGGATTGCAGCATTTTGTCGAGAATGGGCGCGGGTTGGCGTTTGCGCGGGAAGCGGTGCGCTCGGCGTTAGTGAATCTGGACGCCGTCGATGCACCGGCCGGCACGATGCAAGTGGTGCTGGGTCCGGGTTGGCCGGGCGTGTTGTTGCACGAAGCCATCGGCCACGGACTGGAAGGCGATTTCAATCGCAAGGGCAGCTCGGCGTTTTCCGGGCGCATCGGCCAGCGCGTCGCGGATGCGCAATGCACTGTGGTGGACGACGGCACCCTGGCCAGCCGACGCGGCTCGTTGAACATCGACGACGAAGGCACACCGACGCAGTGCACGGTGTTGATCGAAAACGGCATTCTGAAAGAGTACATGCAAGACAAATTAAATGCGGGCTTAAGCAAGGCCAAAGTGACCGGCAATGGGCGACGCGAATCGTATGCGCACGTGCCGTTGCCGCGCATGACCAACACCTACATGCTGGCGGGAAAATACGACCCGCAGGAAATCATCGCCTCGGTGCAAAACGGTTTGTATGCGGTAAATTTCGGCGGCGGACAAGTCGATATCACCTCGGGCAAATTCGTGTTCTCTGCGAGCGAGGCGTATCTGATCGAAAACGGCAAAGTCACGCGCCCGGTGAAAGGCGCCACGTTGATCGGCAACGGCCCCGACGTGCTCACGCGCGTGAGTATGGTCGGCAACGATCTGAAACTCGACGAAGGGGTGGGCACCTGCGGCAAGGAAGGGCAAAGCATTCCGGTTGGAGTAGGGCAGCCCACGTTACGCGTGGACAGCCTGACGGTGGGCGGTACGCAGTCGGAATAAATCATTATCCTAGAAGCGGCAGTTGACCGCTACAAGGCATAAGCAAGTGTATGCAGTAATTGAGTTTTACAGTTCAATTGACCTTCACCTCGTGGGTGAGGCCCGCTACGGCCTGCGGAGCACGCCCC
>JANOOV010000431.1:0-2282 GCA_031421535.1 Gammaproteobacteria bacterium | reverse complement strand
GGGACAGCGCCGGAAACCAAGTGGCCGGACACATCGAAGAAATTGTCGCGACAGGAACCTTTACGGTCACGCCCGCGCCGCCGAAGCCAAATCCCGATCCGGCACCTACCCCAGGCACTGGCACCGAGGGTAACAATGGTTCAAGTTCCGGCGGTGGGCAGCCGTCCTCGACGTCAACCCCCACAACGCAACAGTCCGGCGGATCTGGCGCCTTTGACTGGGCGGTTTTTTGCGTGTTCGTCATCGCTGGAGTCATCTTCGCGAGACGCGCTACGCCGTCCACCCGCTGAGCCACGTTCCAAAAACGCACGCCCTCACACGTACTGTTCGCAAGTTTCGTCCAGTTAGGGGTCACATGGCCACACCAAAAATCGAGCACACCCTCCGACTCACCCCCACCTCATTGGATTTGCTACTCACCGGCGTGTGACTAAAAATCACTCGGGTGGTGCGGTGCTGGCCAGCGCTTACGCCGTAGTTGTTTGAGATTCCGCAACAGCGTGCTTTTGAACTCCGGGAAATTTTCACCCGTCGTGTTGGTCGCGTAACAATTGCGCTCCAGTTGGAAGACCAACGTGCGCAAATCCGCGTTAATGCGATATGTCACGCTCGCCTCCCTAAGCCACCGGCGCAGCGTCGTGGACGCTTTGTATTTTCCCGCGCCGCTGGCGTCGAATTCGAGCAACGCGGTTTTGAGTTCTTGGGCGCTCAGTGCGCGAGAGATGCGGCGCAATCCATGCCGACGGTCTTGCTGCCGACGGAGTATGAGCAGCGCGCACCGCACCGGCCACGCCAATATCATGATTGCGAGGCCTATGCCGCCAATCCACAGCGCGCTTTGGCGCCAGGGGCTGACGGCCGCGATGCGCTGCTTTGCAAGCACGGCCGTAGCCAGCCGTTGGAGTTGCGGATCGAAATACGGAATAGATACCTCGGGCAGTTCAACGTTGCCGCTGTGTTGTGCCTGGAAGGGTAACGTCACGCGGAACGTCTGTGCCAAGGTGGTCGAGCGCGTTGCGTCTTCAACTTCAATCTTGAGCGGATAAAAGCGTATTCCTGGTGCGGCACCCAGCGTCGTCGCAAGAATTTGCGCCAGACCGTTTTCACTCAAACCAGTGCCGGTCACGCTGAAGCGCCAGTTCACGGGCCGATTCACGACAATATCTTGCGGAAAACTCTCCGCATGCAGTTGCGGTGCGGCGCTCACCGGCACCACCACCGGCACATAGCCCGGTACGGCTTGCGCGGTGAATTTTAACTTGGGCGCGGCATAACGCAGGCGCACACCGAACCGGTTGGCGCGCAATAATGGAAATTGCACCGTGTGCTCGCCGTCGTGCAGCGGCGTCGCCGCCCAGGCGTGGCGAACCACCTTGAACAGGCTTCCGTCGATGCGCACTTCGCCGCGCGACGCGACCAGTGCGCGCAGGTGCATGCCCGGTGCGGTCGGCGTCTCCACTGCCGCCCACACCAGACTGCCGTTGTCATGCACGTCCAGATACAGCAACACGGTTTCACGCACGTGCGGCGTACTGGGTTCCACACCGGAGCGCAGCACCACGCGCGGGATCACGGCACTGGATGCATGGACGACGATGTCCAGCGCAAGACTGCGCGCATTAAAAATGTTGAGCACGGGAATTTTTAGCCGACCGCTGCGTAACGGATACAGCGTGGCGGTGAGCGTCTGTGTATTGCGCGAGACGTCCAGCACTGCAAAATCCGCGTGCAGCGCATCCAGCGACAAACGCTCCAATGGCGCTGTTGCGCCAGCGGCGCGCGCGGTGATTTCCAGTACAAGCGATTCGCCCAGCACCAAAGTGTGCTTGTCAACGCGCGCGGTGAGGGTCACTGCCGCCACGCTGTGACTGGCAATAAACAATAAAGCTGCCGGTAACCATCTCACCACGGCGGAAGTTTCTCTGTCAGCGCCGCATCGCGCCGCGTGTCGAGCTTGATCAATTCTTTCAACAGCACGCCGGGCTGATCGTTGACCAGTTCGAGTTTCTTCAATGCGGCACGGTAGTCGCGCTCCGCGTCGAGCGGGATGTAGCGCGGCGCAGGCATCGGTGCGGTGGGCGCGGTCGCGCGGTCGCCGTCGGTCGGCGCAGGATCGCGTAAAATTTCTGGGTCCATGCGTTCGCGCGTGGTGTCGAAATCGACAGGGGGATCGTTGCCGGTTTCATCCAATGCGGTTCCAATGGCAAGGCGGCTGCGGCGGCCGGGAACACCGGCGGCCTCGGGGCCGGGTTTCGATATTTCTTTCGCACGGGCCGCAGCAC
>JANOOV010000430.1:0-2699 GCA_031421535.1 Gammaproteobacteria bacterium | reverse complement strand
CCTGCCGGTAGCTTGAGCGCGGCTGCCTTCCCCGTTATCACCGGTCCCGCCGCGTCAACTGTGTTCAGCATCTACGGCACGGGTGGCCCGCTTACCATGACGTGGACCCTGCCGACGGAGCTGGAGGTGGATAAATTCGAGTCGGTGCGCCTTTACAGCGGCGGCTACGATAGTGTGAAGAGCGAAGTGGCACCGACGGCGACCAGCGCGACGGTGCAAATCACACCACCGCCCGCTACCGCTACGGTAAGCGGAGGTTGGCTCACCGTCATCGCGGCTGACGCCTATGGCCGCAATTACAGTTATCAGAGTTATCTGCCATGAGATAACCGCCCTGCGCGCGTGACGAACGCAAGAGCGGGAGAGTTATGAAGCCGTCGCAATTCGTCAAACACACCATCGTCGTCGCCGTGTTGTCGGCGGGGTTCGCGCCCGTCGCTGTTGCGGCGGGTATGGAGGGCATCGACATCGATCAGAACAACAGTAATAACCAGTACGATGTCGAATTCAAACTCCAACCTTCATGGCGAAACTGAAGGCGGAAGAAGCGAGCGCCGAGGATGACCTCAAGGGATTCACGATGTATCCCATCACGTCGCTGGGACTCAACTACCAATTTTAATTTTTCGTCGTTCGTCAGCGAAAGGAACCGGCCGCGTATGCGGCCAGTTTTTTTGCCAGATGATAGCGAAGAACAATTAAGCCTCAAATCAATGCATGCTAAATTCAGCCTCGGTTTACTGGATGCATGAAGCCTGCTTGGCCATAGACAGTTGGGTTAAGCTTTTGCGATCCTTCTGGTAACTAACATTTACCGAGAGAAACGCATGCCAGTGATTTTTCGTTACAAGGGGTTTCGGTTCTTTTTCTACTCAAACGAAGGGAGCCCGAGAGAGCCGGTACATGTGCATGTTCGTGGTGGTGAGGGCGAGGCCAAGTTCTGGCTGCGCCCAACGGTACTGTTGGATAATAGCAACGGTTTTGATGCCCGAACCTTGCGTGAATTGTCAGAAGTCGTTGAGCAGAATGCGGCACTGATTGAGAGGGTATGGAATGAACACTTCAGCTAAAGCGGTGCGGTTTGACGATAACATCATGTGGGTCGAATTGTCGGATGGCCGCGTGCTCGGCATCCCGCTGGCGTGGTTTCCCCGCTTGCTTCATGCCACGCCGGAGCAGCGTCAGAAATGCGAGCTGACGTTTAGCGGCATTCATTGGGACGAGCTTGACGAAGATATTTCGGTGGCGGGCCTGCTGGCGGGGCGCGGAGATGCTACGCACGCTGCAAAAGTTGCTGCTTAAAAAGGAAGTCAATATCAAAGGCGGTTGCCGGAAATGCGATGCGTCAGTTTCTTAAAATCACGAATAGAAGATTTTCAGATTTTTTATAGTAGTACGGGGATTCGCGTTGGTATCGAACAGATACCGCCGCTCAGTCCCACTCATGGCGCAGCGTTCTTTGTTCGGCAAGCGCATCACCCGACCAACGAAGTTGCCCGGCGAGGTCGGAAAAATCGTAGCGTGATTTTGCCGCGCTTGCGGATTCGATTACGAGCACCAATCCCACCTGCATGAATTTGGACGGCGTCCCCGCGCTTGGCTATAGTGCGAGAGTACCCCATAGGAGCGATGCCATGCGCCCGTCCATAGCTCTGCAACAGCACCGCGATGAAATTCGCCGTATCGCGCTCAGCCACCGTGTCACCAACGTGCGCGTGTTTGGTTCTGCGCTGCGCGGCGAAGATACTGAAAACAGCGACCTTGATCTGCTGGTCGAACCCACATCGGAAACCACGCTGCTGGACATTGCCAAGATACAAGTAGAAATAGCGCGGCTGCTCAATATCAGCGTGGACGTGTTAACCCCCAATGCGCGGCCCGACAAATTTCGTGTGCAAGTGCTGAGTGAAGCGGTGGCGGTATGAGCAAGGGCGACGCTTTGCGTGTTCCGGACTACCTTGAACATATTATCGAGGCAATTGATCGCATTGATCGCTATCTTGCCGACATGGACGAAATCGCGTTTCTGAATGACCAAAAAACGCAAGACGCGGTGGTGCGTAATTTTGAAATCATCGGCGAAGCCGCGCACAACATTGAGAGTTACCACGCAGCATTTGCCGCAACGCATGCAGAAGTACCGTGGTCAGCCGTGTATGCGATGCGCAACCGTGTTGCGCACGGCTATTTCAAGGTTGATCTGGAAATGGTCTGGAAAACCATCCACACCGACTTGCCTGAGCTGCACATGCAGATCAAACGGCTGCTCCAGAAAATCAAATGAGCAAAAGGCAGTCACCATCAATTTAAATATCCTATCAAGGCTGGCAAAGTGACCGTTCCGCACCCGAAGCGCGATTTACCCTTACCGACGCTGCGCAGTATCTACCGGCAGGCGGGATGGGATTGGGGGTGATGTGATGCGATTTCCGATTGTGATTCACAAAGAACGAAAGAGTGATACGGGGTGATCGTGCCCGATTTGCCGGGGTGCCTTTCAGCGGGGACCACGTTGGACGCCGCCATCGAAAACGCGCATGAAGCGACTGAATGTCATCTGGAAGGATTGCTGCTCGGCGGAGCCAACCTACTACTGCGTTGGTTTCCTGGCCTTTCTCGCTGGCGCGCCAAACGCAGGCGCAACAATAGGTAACGCGACATCCCCGCCCCATTCCATCCACGCGCCGTCATAGTTCGCG
>JANOOV010000429.1:0-10254 GCA_031421535.1 Gammaproteobacteria bacterium | reverse complement strand
CCCTTGCAGGGGGAAGGGGTCAGTATTTGGCATAATTTCGAGCAATTTATGGTGAGCCGGAAAATTAAATCCCGAACCCAAAGAAGCAGCACATTAGCGCTTGCGATCCTGCTAAGCACCCTGCTGCTCAGCGCTTGCCTGGTGCGCATGGCCTACAACAACGCCGACTGGTTGCTCATCTGGCGGCTCGACGACTCCTTCGACCTCAGTTCGGCCCAAGAGGATTTTCTCAGCGCGCGCCTGCGCGAGCATTTGCACTGGCATCGTGTAACCGAGTTGGAAAAAACCATCGCGTTTCTACGCCGCACACAGGTCGCAGCGACCGACGGCATGAGCAAAAATAAACTCGCAGACGCGCTGGCGGAATTCGCCACGCTGCGTAACACGCTGGCAACCCGGCTGGCGGCCGACAGCGCCGAATTCTTTGCACAGGTTTCAGACCAGCAGTTGGATTACCTGCAAAACTCGCTGAAAAAAGCCAATAAAGACTGGGAAAAACGCCTGGCGCTGCCGCCGCAAGAACGCCGCGAAAATCGCACCGAACGGATTCTCGATATTGTCACGGACTGGATCGGCCCGCTCAGCCGCGCGCAGGAACAGCAGCTCATCCCGTCCATTGAGCGCATTCCGGATGTGCTGGAGATTTGGCTTGCGCATACCAAAGAACGGCAGCACCAGTTTGTCGAACTGGTGCGTAGCGCACGCGCTGATCGCACCGCCGCGAGCCGCGCATTGGTCGCCTGGATTGCAGCCGACGATGCGCCACCCGAGCTGCACGCACATCGCGCTGTGGTTTACGGATTCATTTTGGAAATCGACGCACTCTGCACTCAGAAGCAACGCGAACATTTCACCCGCAAGCTGCAAGACTGGATCGACGACCTGCAACTGGCTTTTGATCAGGGTGCCGCATAGTGATGTTTAAAATACCTTCCGCATCAAATAGACCGCATAGACACTGGCGATCACCGCAGGCAGCAATGCGCCGGCCACCGGATTGAGTTCATACACTACGGTCACGTAGGTCACGACCTGGTTGAACAGATAAAATCCCACACCGATGAGTGTGCCGACCACGATACGTTGCCCGGCGGTGACCGAACGCAACGAACCAAAGACGAACGGGATCGCCAGGAACACCATCACACCGGTGACAAACGGCGCGGCGATCTTCGACCAATACGCAACTTCGTAACGCTCCGCCGCAAGCCCGTTCTCGTGCAGATAGTTCACGTAGTTGCGCAGGCCCGTCACCGACAACGTGTCGGGCTTGACGATGACGACGCCCAACAAGTCCGGACTCAGGCGCGTGGTCCATTCTTCTTCAGCCATCTGGCTGGTTTGTACTGCATCGGCCGCAAACTGCTGCCGGGTCACATCCTTCAGCAACCAGTGGTCATGCAGGTAGACGGCATATTTAGCCTGTGTGATTTGCTTGAGGCGGTTGGGCTCCACGAAATCGTAAATGTACACACCGGCAAGTTTTCCGTCCGGCAGGATCTCGCGCACATTCACCACACTGGTCGCGTCGCGCGCCCACAAGCCGCTTTTGCTTTTGAGGCTGATGTTGGCCGACATCGACACCGAGCGCAGCACCTGCGCACGGCTTTCGCTGGGCGGCGCGATCCATTCGCCGAGCACCGACATGGTAATAACCAACACCAAACCAACTTTCATCACTGACCATACGATGCGTGATAGCGGCACACCGGCGGCGCGAATCACCGTCAGCTCGTTGTTGCGCGCAAGCAAACCCAGGCCCGCCATGCTGCCGATCAGGGCCGCGACCGGAAACATCTGATAGATCATGCGTGGCACCGTCAGCAGTACGTACTGCCCGGCTTGCGCCAGGCCGTAGTTGCCGCGACCCACCGCGCTCAGTTCATCCATGAACGCAAAAAAAGTAAATAACGCCAGCAGCACAAACAGCACCATGGCGGTATGTGTGGCGATACTGGTGGCGATGTAGCGGTCGAGGATGCGCATGGTCAGGTCGCCTGAACCCGAATTCGTCGCGCGGCGAGCATGCGCCACCCGGATTGGTGTGCCGCCAATCCGGCGATTACGATAATCAACAGCGCATGCACCCACCACATGCCCAACACCGGCGGCACGCTGCCGCGCTGCAATCCGTTTTGTGCGAACCCCATCAGGTTGTTGTAGATAATGTAAATCAATATCGCGCCCAACAACCGTCCATAGCGTCCCTCACGCGGCGAGGTGCGACTTACTAACACCGCAAGCAGGCCCAATAACAGCGCCGAAACCGGCATCGAGATGCGCCACTGCAACTCGGCGATGTCCTGGATATTGTCCGAGCCAAGGAGCGCGCGGGTGGGTTGTGCGTCGCGGTGGCGCGCACGCAGACGCACCTGCTTGGGCTCCATGCGTACCGACGCTTTGGCGTATTCATGAATGCGAAAATGCTCTGCCGTCGGATTGCCCTGGTAGCGACGTCCATCCAGCAACACCAGAAAGCTGTCACCGCTTTGCGGGTCGGTATATTGATAGCCGTGATTCGCAATAAACAGATCATCACCGCCCGGCGTAGTGTTTTTCACGAACACGTGGTTCATGAGTTTTTTGTCGGCCGACAGGCTCTCAATGTAAAACACACCGCGATTCGCACCGATGTCGCGGAACTGCCCCGCGCCGATGTTGGCCAGCTCCGATTGCATCTCCGCCTGTTCGCGCAATTGCAAGCTCTGCTCCACCGCCCACGGCGACACCACCATGGACAACCCGGCCACCAAAGCCGCAACCACCGCCGACAGCAAGGCCATCGGACGCAGCACGCGCACCGCGCCCATGCCCGACGCCGCCAGCGCCGTCATTTCGTTGTCGCGGTACAAACGTCCGAACGCCAGCAGCACCGCGATATAAAATGCAAACGGCACCAGCAACACCGACGAACTCAACGTCAGGGTCGTGAGCAGACGCAACACCAGCTCGGTCGGCAATTCGCCCGCCGCCGCTTCGGCAAGATAGCGCGCGAAATGCCGACTCAGAAAAATCAGCAGCAACACCGCCAGCACCGCCAGCAGCGTTTGCAGAACTTCTTTGATCAAGTAACGTTGAATGACCAAGGTGCGATGCTTTAATGGAATGGGTTGCTACACTAATACATGGCGCGCAACATTCAAAGCCGATCTACCCACCGACCACTTCGAGGATGCTTCATGGAATTCACCATCAAAAGCGGCGCGCCTGACCGGCAACGCAGCGCCTGTCTCGTCGTGGCCCTGCACGAAGCCATGCGCTTGAGCGCAGCCGCGCAGCAACTCGATACCGCCAGCAAGGGCTACATCACCGCCGTGCTGAAGCGCGGCGACATCGACGGCAAAGTCGGCCAGACGCTGCTGCTGCACAACATTCCGCATATTCTGGCCGAGCGCGTACTGCTGGTGGGCTGCGGACGCGAACGCGAGTTGCACGACGCGCCCTATCTAAAAATTGTCACGACCGCGACCCAGGCGCTCAGCGCGATCAACGTCGCCGATGCGCTGTCGTATCTCGCCGAACTGCATGTCGTGGGACGCGAGCTGCCGTGGTGCGTGCGCCAGAGCGTCGAAGCCACGCGCGACACGCTGTATCGCTTCGATCAATTAAAAAGCAAAAAAGACACGCCGCGCCGACCGCTGCGTAAATTTGCCCTGGGCATTTCCGAGCGCAAAGATTTGGCCGCCGCGCAAACAGCGGTGCATACCGGTGTCGCCATCGCCAACGGTGTCGAGCTGGCGAAGAACCTGGGCAACCTGCCCGGCAATATCTGCACGCCCACCTATCTGGCCGAACAAGCCGTTGCACTGGGCAAGGAATTCAAGGCGATCAAGGTCACGGTGCTGGAAGAACGCGACATGAAAAAACTCGGCATGGGCTCGCTGCTGTCGGTGTCGCGCGGCAGCCGCGAGGACGCCAAGCTGATTTTGATGGAGTACAAAAACGCGCCCAAAACGCTCAAGCCGATTGCGCTGGTGGGCAAGGGCCTGACCTTCGACGCCGGTGGTATTTCCATCAAACCGGCGGGCGACATGGACCTGATGAAATACGACATGTGCGGCGGTGCCTCAGTGTTCGGCGCGTTGCGTGCGGCGGCGGAATTAAAATTGCCGCTGAATATCATCGGCGCGGTACCGGCATCCGAAAATCTGCCCGACGGCGCGGCCAACAAACCCGGCGACATCGTCACCAGCATGTCCGGCCAGACCATTGAAATTTTAAACACCGACGCGGAAGGTCGCTTGATTCTGTGCGACACGCTGACCTACATCGAACGCTATGAGCCCCGTGCGGTCATCGACATCGCCACCCTCACCGGCGCCTGTGTTGTCGCGCTCGGGCGCCATGCCAGCGGCCTGTTCGGCAATCATCACCCGTTGATTCACGACGTGCTCAATGCCGGTAAATACGCCCATGACCGCGCCTGGGAATTACCGTTGTGGGACGATTATCAGGATCAGCTCAAATCCAATTTCGCCGACATGGCCAACGTCGGCGGGCGCGACGGCGGCGCAATTACAGCGGCGTGTTTTCTCGCGCGCTACACCAAGAAATTTAACTGGGCGCATCTGGATATCGCAGGCACCGCATGGAAAACCGGCAGTGAGAAAGGCGCCACAGGTCGCCCCGTGCCGCTGCTCACACAATACTTACTGGATCGTTGCACCGACGCAGCAGCGGAAGAATAATGATCCTGACCCAGGTGGATTTTTATATTCTTGCCCAGGCGCAGCAACGCGCACTGTTCACCTGTCGTCTTGCGGAGAAAATTTATCGTCTGGGCAAACGTATTTACATCCACACTGCAAACGAACAATATAGTCAGACACTTGATGAGTTACTGTGGACGTTTCAAAGCGGCAGCTTTGTGCCGCATGAGCGTTATCGCGACGACAGTCCTGCGCAAAGTCCGGTGGTCATCGGCCACCATGCACAAGCCCATGCGGACGCCGACGTGCTCATCAATATCAGCGACGAACTGCCGATATTTTACACACGCTTTGCGCGCGTAACGGAAATTGTCGATGGCGAGGAAGCCGTGAAACTCAAAGCGCGTGATCGTTTTCGTCGCTATCGCGAGAGTGGCTGTACCATGCAAACCCATCAAATCGACACAACGAGCAGCGTATGACCGACACCATTCCTCCGCTTGCTGTCTGGCTCAAAGCAAGTTCCGCAGAACGCAAGGCGGCCGAAGCCTCGGCCTCGGCCGAGCGCAACATTCCCACCTTGAACACACGGGCCTCATCCAACGAGGAACCTGTGCAGCCGGACGTGCCGTTGTTCGATCCGGTATTGATCGGGCCGGAACGCGGCGGCTTGAGCAACGGTGAAATGCCACCGGAAACCCAACTCAGCACGGAAGAAATCCGCTATATCTCGGAAAAACTACGCAACGTACTGCTGCCGGAAATCGACAAGATTGTCAGCTATGCGATGAATCACGCCTTTGCCTACGCGATGGATCAGGCGACACATATCCTGCGTGAAAAAGTACACACCAAAATTAAAGAAATGATGCCCAGGCTCATTGAAGACGCTATCCGGAATCCCCCGCACAAGCCTTGACCGGCCGCGTTCGCGGCGACCCCAATACGCAATACTCACCCAGGTTTAGCTCAACATGGAAAAGACTTACGCGCCCCACGAAATCGAACAACGCTGGTATGCCACGTGGGAAAACCAGGGTTATTTCAGCCCCAGCGGCACCGGCGCACCTTACTGCATCATGATTCCGCCGCCCAACGTCACCGGCAGCCTGCATATGGGGCACGCGTTCCAGGACACCATCATGGACGCGCTCACGCGTTATCACCGCATGCGCGGCGACAACACCTTGTGGCAAGCGGGCACCGACCACGCGGGCATTGCCACGCAAATGGTGGTCGAACGCCAGCTCAACGCAAATAACAAGACCCGGCACGACCTGGGCCGCGATGAATTCATCAAAAAAGTCTGGACCTGGAAGGAAGAATCCGGCGGCACCATCACGCGCCAGTTGCGGCGCATGGGCGCATCGCTGGACTGGTCACGTGAACGCTTCACCATGGACGAGGGATTATCCAAAGCCGTCACCGAAGTATTTGTGCGCCTGCACGAAGAAGGTTTGATCTATCGCGGCAAGCGTCTGGTGAATTGGGACCCGGTGCTGCACACGGCGGTGTCGGATCTTGAAGTGATTGCGGAAGAAGAAAGCGGCAGCCTGTGGCATCTGCGCTATCCGCTGGCCGATGGCAGCGGCCACTTGATTGTCGCGACCACGCGCCCGGAAACCATGCTGGGCGATACGGCGGTGGCGGTGCATCCGGACGATGAGCGTTACCAACATCTGATCGGCAAGAGTGTGAACCTGCCGCTCACCGGCCGACAGATTCCGATCATCGCCGACGACTACGTGGATCAGGAGTTTGGCACCGGCTGCGTGAAGATTACTCCGGCACATGATTTCAATGACTACGCCATGGGCCAGCGCCACCAACTGCCGCTGATCAATGTGTTTACCATCGACGCGAAAATCAACGATAACGCCCCGGCCGCGTATCGCACGCTGGATCGCTTCGTCGCCCGCAAACGCATCGTTGCCGATCTGGAAGCGCAGGGCCTGCTGGAAAAAGTGCAGCCGCACAAACTGATGGTGCCACGAGGTGACAGAACTCAGGCCGTCATCGAACCGTTGCTCACCGATCAGTGGTTCGTGAAAGTGGGTCCGCTGGCCGAGCCCGCTATAAAAGCAGTAGAAAGCGGGAAAATCCGCTTCGTACCCGACAACTGGAAGAACACCTATTACGACTGGATGCGCAACATCCAGGACTGGTGCATCTCGCGGCAAATCTGGTGGGGCCATCGCATCCCGGCGTGGTACGACGCCGCCGGAAACATTTACGTTGGCCGTAACGAACCTGAGGTGCGCGCAAAACATAAGCTCGCCGCGAGTGTGACGCTGACCCAGGACAGCGACGTGCTGGACACCTGGTTCTCGTCGGCGCTGTGGCCGTTCTCCACACTCGGCTGGCCGGAACAGACGCGCGAGCTGAAAGCGTTTTATCCAACCGCAGTTTTGGTAACTGGTTTTGACATTATTTTCTTCTGGGTCGCCCGCATGATCATGATGGGCCTGAAATTCACCGGCGAGGTGCCGTTTCACGAAGTCTATATTCACGGCCTGGTGCGCGATGCGCATGGCCAGAAAATGTCGAAGTCCAAGGGCAACATCCTCGACCCGATCGACTTGATCGACGGCATCACGCTCGAAGCGCTGGTGAAGAAACGCACTACCGGCCTGATGCAACCCGACATGGCCAAGCGCATCGAGAAAGCCACGCGCGACGAATTCGCCAACGGCATCCCCGCCTTCGGCACCGATGCATTACGCTTCACCTTTGCAGCGCTGGCTTCCACCGGGCGCGACATTAACTTCGACCTGGCGCGCATCGAAGGCTACCGCAACTTCTGCAATAAACTGTGGAACGCAGCGCGCTACGTGCTGATGAATACCGAAGGCCAAGATTGCGGTGCGCGCGGCGGCGACATGCAATTGAGCTTACCGGATCGCTGGATTCTCACTCGCCTGCAAGAAACCACCCGGCAAGTGCATGAAGCCGTTGAGCACTATCGACTCGATCATGCCGCTCAGGCGATCTACGAATTTTTATGGAACGGCTACTGCGATTGGTATCTGGAGTTGACAAAATCTGTACTGACGTCCGCCGACAGTACCCCTGCGCAACAGCGCGGCACGCGCCACACGCTGGTGCATGTACTGGAGCGCGCATTATGTTTGGCGCATCCCATCATGCCGTTCATCACCGAGGAAATCTGGCAACGTGTGGCGCCTTTGGCGGGTGTCAGCGGCGACACCATCATGTTACGCAGCTACCCGAGCGTCGATGCAAAGCTGATCGACACGCGCGCTGCGGCCGACATGGACTGGATCATGAATTTCGTGCTGGGCGTGCGCAAGATTCGCAGCGGCATGAATATAAGCCCGGGCAAACCGCTGCCGGTGTTGTTGCAAAATGGCTCGGCAGAAGATCAGCGCTTGCTAACCGAAAACCGCAACTTCGTGGTCGCGCTCGCACGCATCGACACCCTCACCTGGCTCGATGCCACAGCGCAACCGCCGGAGTCGGCGACGTCGCTGGTCGGCGAAATGAAAGTGTTGATTCCGATGGCGGGGCTGATTGATAAAGATGCGGAGCTGGCCCGCCTGGCGAAAGAAATGGAGCGGCTCAGCGGCGAAGTCGAACGCATTGGCAGCAAGCTTGCGAATCCCAGCTTCGCCGACAAAGCGCCTGCCACCGTGGTGGAAAAAGAACGTACAAAGCTGCAGGAAGCCCAGTCGGCGTTTGAAAAACTACGCAATCAACACACGCGCATTGCCGCGATGTAAAAACACCTCGTTACGGGGTGTTTACCGGGCGCTCTTCCACCCGCCAAAGCACGGCGGCTCCGGCGACGAACAAGATAATCAACGACAGCATCCCCACGCGCGGACTACCACTGATGAGACCAATCCAGCCCACCAGTAACGGGCCGAGCACGGCGGCAAACTTGCCCAGCATGTTGTAGAAACCGAAAAATTCGGCGGATTTATCCTGCGGGATGAGTCGGCTGTATATCGAGCGGCTCAACGCCTGAATGCCGCCTTGCACCAAACCCACGGTGACGGCGAGTGCGTAAAACTCGGCCACGCTGGTCATTTGATACGCCCACAGGGTCACGCCGATATAAACCGCGATGGCCAGCAAGATGCCGCGCTTGGCCCCAATGCGTTCGCCAAGCCGACCGAATACCAGCGCGGCGGGAAAGCCGACAAATTGCGTAATCAACAAGGCGACGATCAGGCTGTTGGAGTCAAGACCCAGTGACATGCCGTAGTCCACCGCCATCAAGACAATGGTATCCACGCCGTCGATGTATAACCAATAGCCGAGCAGGAACAGCCACACCATGCGAAGTTGGCGAATTTCGCGAAAGGTTTGCATGAATTGGCGCAGACCTTGACTGATTGCAGCCAGACCCAAATGCGCGTCCTCGCCAGCTGGTTCTTTGACAAAAATCAGCAGCGGCAACGCAAACACCGCCCACCACAACGCCACGCAGACAAACGACAAACGCACCGCCTCGGCGGCGTCGGCCAACCCGAACTGTTGCGGTTGCAAAGTCATCAACACATTCAACGCAAACAACAACCCGCCGCCCAAATAGCCCAGCGCATAGCCGAGCGACGACACGCGGTCGCGTTGGCGGATACTGGCGACGTTAACCAACAATGCGTCGTAGAAAATATTGCCACCCAAAAATCCGATCGAAGCCAAAACATACAGTGCCGTTGCCGCCACCCAATCACCGCGCTCGACAAAATATAAACTGCCGGTCATCACCACACCGAGCAAGCCGAAGATCAGCAGGAATTTTTTGCGCGCGGAGGCGCGGTCCGCAATCGCGCCGAGCAGCGGCGCAAGTGCGACGATGACCACGCTGGCCAGCGAATTCGCTAATCCCAAATAAAACGTGCTGTGCGTTACATCGGCACCGGCACTCCAATACTGTTTGAAAAAAATCGGGAAGAACCCCGCCATCACGGTCGTGGCATAGGCGGAGTTGGCCCAGTCGTACAGTGACCAGGAGAGTATTTGCCGACGGTCGTTGGTTGCATGCATAGCGGCGGATTTAGCCCGGATTTTGGTTCACTACCTAATGGTGCCCAAGACCGGAATTGAACCGGCACGACCGTTTCCAGTCAACGGATTTTAAGTCTGCACTCAAAATTGTTTTTCGATTCCAGCTTGCTTCAATACGCCGTTCGCCGTGTAGCGCGACTTGATTTTGCTATCGACCGGAAAACGTTTGTTGGTTATCGGGCTGAACCATATTCCGTGATCGCCCTTACCGGCGCGTTCAAAGCGGCAACCGTATTGCAGCAATATGCGCTCTAAATCGGGGGAGAAGTCACTCATTAACGCGCGGCGCGGTGCGCGTGTTCCATCATGGTTGCGTTCAACTCAAAGGGGATATCTGGCGAATCGTCCATCGGAACGTTGTTTGCTTCCAACAACTCGGGGATAAGCGTTTGCAGCTTCTTCATCAGCGCGGGGATGGTTTCGGCTTCGGTTACTAATCCGGGCACGTCGTCGCTGGTGGCGACCCAAACCAAGGCTTCATCGTCCCAAACTGCTTTGACGTGGTAGTGGGGCATGGTGATTGTCTCCTTGTATATTTCAATGGTAGCGCGACTTTGAGCTACCGTCCCCC
>JANOOV010000428.1:0-10422 GCA_031421535.1 Gammaproteobacteria bacterium | reverse complement strand
CAATGGCACCGATTGCGTTGTACCGCCACACCACTGAGGATAGGTTCGGGTAAATGTCCTATTTTTCCTATTAACGTATTTCGAGCTTGGGAGACTGCGCGTGATCCGTATCAAATCGGAAGACCTCCAAAACATCTTCCGCATCGACAAGCCAAAGAGTGCGGGAGGCGGAGCAACACACGCATGGCAAGTCAGGCTCTACCGTGCCAGCAGCCGTAATACACGATTTTTTAGCGATTCCAAGTTTGGTTCTCGTGAAGCCGCCCTTGCAGCAGCGAGAGCATACCGCGACGAACTATACGAAGAATTGGGAATTGACACCGGCAGATACGTCATTCGTACAGAGCTGATGGCAACTAACAGTTCAGGAATTATCGGAGTCAATCGCTCAGAGTCCATCGAACCAAACGCAACGATCCGGGAATGGTGGCAAACCGCTTTTCCGACCCCAGACCATGAGGTCGAAACAAAGAGTTTTGGCATCAATAATAGGCGTGGGGAGATCAGCGCCTTGAGTAGTGCGATTGAAGCTCGGATGGAAGGCATCTCAATGCTGATTGCGGTTCCTGACTTCAAAGGCTCACTACAGAACATCAAAATTCTCATCGACCGCTACCTAAAGATTCTTATCTACTTGGAGCACCTGACACCGACTGAAGAAGAATTTTTGATCAAGACAATTCGTAGTAAAGACATACGCAACACAGACAAGGAAGCCATCATTACAGGAAGAGTCGGTCAACAAACGTTCAAGGACAAACTTGTCAAACTGTGGGGTGGACGCTGCGTTATTACAGGCGCCCAACAACTCCTAAATGCGTCCCACATTAAGCCATGGGCTGCTTCCTCCAATGAGGAGAGACTTGATCCCTTCAACGGATTCTTACTGTCTCCAAGCTACAACAGTGCCTTCGACGAAGGCTTGATCAGCTTTACGAACGACGGAGAAATCCTGATCTCTGAAGCTTTGAGACCTGATGCCGACGCACTGGGAATTCGGGCCGACGCACGCATTCAAAACGTTAGCCCATTCTCTGAACCCTATCTCCAATACCACCGATCCAAGCTTTTCAAAGGCATTGGAAAAACCACATGACCCCTTAGGGTTAGACTCCAATTATGTGCAGTCGGGTGCGCACCCTACGGAAAAAATTGTTTGAGTTGTCCGCCACGCCCAATGAGTTGCGTCAGGATACGGTAGTTCCTGGTTTCGCGCCGCACACGGCCCGCGACGATGGACGGGTGGATGCCGAGCTTGTGCGCCAGCGCGCGCGCATCGTCGGCGCTGTGGCTTTCACGCACAGCAGACTTGGCCCACGCATCCGCTGGAATCAAAGCTTCGGTGGCGATCTCGTCGGCTTCCTTCTCTATTTTGTCGAGCTTGCTGTGGCTATCCAGATCGTCGGAGAAGAACGGTGTGCGTTCGGTCAGATGCCAACCCACATGCACAAGCTCATGCAGCAGCGCGAACCAGAAATTATCCAGCCGGTCGTGACGCAAGGTGAGCGCGACGATGGGATGCTTGCCGTCGAGCATCGCGGCACCGTCGAGAAACGTTTTTTGGAAATGCGGCTCGATGACTAAGGCGATACCGTGGCGCGCGAGATGTTCCTTTGCCAACTTGGGTCCGTCGTCGAAGGCGGAAAGTTTGGCCAGAAATCAATGCACACCCGAATGCACCAGAGCGCCCAAGCCCTGCCGCTGCAACGCGTCGGTTAACAAGCGCCGGATCATGTGCGGATTCTCCATGTCGAGCGCGTGTTGCAACAACTCACGCGCGTATTCCGCGCTGAACGCGCGGATCACTGATTTCACGCGCAGCAGGCTGGCGACGTTCATGCTCAAACTGTCAACACCCATACCCACCAGCAGTAGTGCGGCCAAAGGATCACCGCCGATTTCACCGCAAATGCTCACCGGCTTGCCTTGCGCATGCGCTTGCTCGACGATGTAGACCAAGGCCCGCAATACCGCCGGATGCAGCGCATCGAATAAATTGGCGACGCGTGGATTGTTACGGTCCACCGCCAGCAGATATTGCGTCAGGTCGTTGGTACCCACTGAAATAAAATCCACCCGCTGCGCCAGCAATGCGGTTTGATACACCGCCGATGGCACTTCAATCATCACGCCGACCTGCGGCATGACGATGCTTTCGTCGCTGTCCATCAGCTCATGATGCGCGCGCCGCAGCAGGCGCAATGCTTCGTCAACCTCCGCCACGTTGGTGATCATCGGCAACAACAATTTCATGTTGTTCAGGCCGGAGTTGGCGCGCAACATCGCGCGCAATTGCACCAAAAATATTTCCGGATGATCGAGCGTGATGCGCATGCCGCGCCAACCCAGAAACGGGTTGTCTTCCTTGATCGGAAAATACGGCAGGGCTTTATCACCGCCGATATCCAGGGTGCGCATGGTCACCGGTTTGGGCGCCACGGCTTCCAGCATGTTGCGATACACCTGGCGCTGTTCTTCTTCACTCGGAAAACGTTCGCGGATCAAGAACGGAAATTCGGTACGGTACAGGCCCACGCCTTCCGCGCCGATGCTGCGCGCCGAGGTCAGGTCGGCAAGCAACCCGGTATTGACATAAAGCGGCAGGCGCACGCCGTCGGTGGTTTCGGCCGGCAGGTCGCGCAAATTGAGCAGCTCGGCGGACAACGCCGCCTGTTCGCGCACCACGCGCGCATATTCATCCAGGATGCTTTTCGCGGGCGACACAAACACGCGCCCGCGATAGCCGTCCACGATGATGTTTTTGCCGTCAACCTGCCCTACCGGTAAATCGGCGGCACCCATGACCGCCGGAATGTTCAGCGCGTGCGCCAAAATCGCCACATGCGAGGTGGTCGAGCCGCGCGTGCTCACCACGCCTTTCAGGCATTCCGGCGGCACTTCCGCCAACACCGATGCGGTGATGACGTCACCCACCAGAATCGTGTCGTCCGGATATTTAAACCGCCCGCGCGTGCCGCGTTGCATGTGCATCAAGATGCGCCGACCCAGGTCGCGTACGTCTTCGGCACGCTCGCGCAGGTACGGGTCTTCCATATTGTCAAAAACGCGCACGTGTTCATTGATGGTGTCGCGCAATGCCGCCGACGCCCACTGCCCGGTCTGGATGCGTTGCAGCGTGTTGTTTAACAGGCTGTCGCTGCCCAACATCAGCAGGTACGCGTCAAACAGCGCGCGATCTTCGGTGGGCAACACGTGGGTCATGCGCTGTACCAGTGCGTTGATATCCACGCGCACCGCTGCGATGGCGGCCAGAAACACCGCTTCTTCCGCTGCGAAATCTTCGACCTGACGATCAGGCACGGCATCCAGATCCGCCGGTGGATACACCACCACGGCGGTGCCAATGGCAACACCCGGCGCCCCCGGCAAGCCGACCAGCGGTGTCGAGTAGCGCAACCGCGCGTTGCCGAGCCCGCCGACACCGCCGCTGGCTTCGGCATGCGCAATCGCACCCGCGAGCTGCGCGGCCACCGTCACCAACAGCGCTTCGCCATCTTCGGTAAATTTCTGCGCCGTGCGCCGCTGCACCACCAACACACCGAGAACTTTGCGACTATGTACGATGGGCACGCCCAGAAACGCCGGGTAGTGTTCTTCACCGGTCTGCGGGAAATAACGGTAGTGCGGATCTTCCGTTGCGTCGTCGATGTTGATGGGCTCTTCGCGCATGCCCACCACGCCGACCAAACCCTCGGAGAACCCCAGGCGCACGGTCCCGACAGAGCCGGGATTAAGCCCTTCGGTAGCCATGAGCACATAAGTCTGTTCGTCAAAATCGGTGAGGTAAACGGAACAGACGTCGGCATCCATCGCATGGCGCACACGGCGCACGATGATGCTCAACGCTTGCGTAAGGTCGCGGGCGGCGCTGACCTCTTGAACAATGCGGCGCAGAATATCGAGCATGGGATACCAGACGGATCTACGGTTTAGAAACGAGACTACTCGCTACGACTCTCGGCACGCGTTTTCTGGAAAACACGACGAGAATCCGCATCAGGGCACAGCAACGGCTGCAGTTCGTGCAGCGCGCGTTCGTATACTTTGCGCTTGAAAGAAACCACTTCCTTGAGCGGGTACCAATAGCTAACCCACTTCCAGCAATCGAACTCAGGCGTGTCAGTTGCATCGAAACGCACATGCTCGTCGCCGTCGAGCAGGCGCAAGGCATACCAGCGTTGCTTTTGTCCGATGCACACCGGCACCGTATCGCGGCGCACCAGGTGGCTGGGCAAGCGATAGCGCAACCAGTCTTGCGTACATCCGACGATTTGCACGTGCGTGGCGCACAATCCGGTCTCTTCGTGCAACTCGCGAATCACCGCTTGTTCAGGCGTTTCGTCGGGTTGAATCCCCCCCTGCGGAAACTGCCAGGCATTGCGGCCCACACGGCGCGCCCAAAATAACCGGCCGTCCCGATTACTCAGGATGATACCTACGTTAAGTCTGAAACCGTCTTCGTCAATCACAATATTTGCGCTTTAGCTTTAGTTAAAGACCAATAGTCTTTATGATTTTTCCACAAACCGCGCGCGCCGGGAAAATACGCGAACCACGCAGCCGATACGACACCTTAACCCATTGTGCGCACTAAAAAACAGGGGCGAATGTCATGAGCGACCCACCATTATGAGACCCGGCACTTGAATCTTGCTATTTTTGATCTGGACAACACGCTGCTGTCGGGTGACAGCGACTACTTGTGGGGATGCTTCCTGATCGAGCAGGGGCTGGTGGAACGCGATGGGTATGAGCGCGAAAACGAACGCTTTTATCAGGAATATCGCGCCGGTACGCTGGATATTCAGGAGTTTCTGCGCTTTAGTCTGCGCCCGTTAGCCGACCACGAACTCGACCGTCTGTTGGCATTGCGCCAACAATTTGTACGCGACAAAATCCTGCCCATTATCACTCCGGCCAGCCGCGCCCTGCTGCGTGCCCACCGTGACGCGGGGCACTATTTGCTCATCATCACCGCAACCAACCATTTCATTACCGAGCCGATTGCCGCTGAGCTGCGCGTGGATGATCTGATTGCCACCGACCCTGAATTCAAGCTCGGGCGCTTTACCGGCGCAGTGACGGGCACGCCCAGTTTTCGCGAGGGCAAGGTCGTACGCCTGCGACAATGGCTGGTTCAGCAACAGAAAAATCTGGCGCATAGCTGGTTTTACAGTGACTCGCACAATGACTTGCCGTTGCTGGAATTGGTGACTCATCCGGTGGCCGTCGACGCCGACGACACACTGACGCAACACGCTGAAATGAAAGGTTGGCCACTGCTCAGCTTGCGCGGCGTCACACCGCTGCCGGGCATTCCGCAGTTCGTGCGCTCACCATAATTAAAGAAAGCACAGCAACGGACGACCAATAAATGTAGGCCCAACGAAAGGTGATCCTTATGAGCGGTATTCCTGCCTTAAGCAGCGGCGTCATGGGAATTCAGAAAGGTCTCGATGACTTGAGCCGCGACGCCGCCCAGATCGCCAGCGCCAGGCAATTTAAAAATGAAGCGTCTGCCGACCTTGCCAAACCCCTTACCCACCTCGTGCTCGACAAACTGCAAGTGGCCGCGTCCGCCAAGGTGGTGAAAACCGCTGGCGATACTCTGGGTACCTTGCTTGACGTTTTAGCCTGATTCTCTACCGGCGATTATTTTCGGCGCCGCAGATACAACTACGCGTTAATCGGTAGGAATAAATTCAAACGGAAAACTAATCGTAAAGGTAGGTACGTCTTTGGCGCCGAAGTTAATCGTCTTGATTCTGGCCACGACTTTCGCCAACAAATCCGGCGCGTCCATTTCGCTCGATACCACTTTGCATGCGCTGACGGCGCCCGAAGGTTCAATTGTAATTTCAAACACCACTTTGCCTTTGAGGGTGGGATCCTCGCGCCGGGCGCGCTGATACATCTGGGTAATTGCGCCCTTGTAACGCTGGAAAATCAACTGGATTTCTTCTTCGCTGCGCGGCAACACCCGGTTGGCCGTCTTGCTCGGCGACTTGGATTCCAGTTTCGCCTGCGCTTCCACCGGGCTGTCCACCTGTTCGGTCGCGCGCGCCTGCAAGTCGCCGCCACCGCCGATACGGCGGCTGGCGATACCCGAAGTCAACGCACGTGTATCCACCCCACCGCTTCCACTGCGTGATTGCGTCAAGACTTGCGGTGCGGATGTTGACTCTTTTGCGAGTACGGTATTTTTAGTCACCCCGATGCTCTTGCTTAAATTGACGGTCGGCGCCTCACGCAAGTCAGCCAAATCGTCGGACAGCGCCAGCAGCCCGGACCTGGCGGCTTTCTTGCGTGCGGCTTCGAGATCCACTTTCGGCGGCGGAGGCGGTACGTCTTCCTTGACCGGCTCGGGTTTCTCTTCAACCTTTTTTTCAGGTTTCTTTTTTTCTTCCGGCTTGGGCTTGTCGGCTTCTTTTTTCTGTTCGGGTTTTTTTTCTTCTTTGATTTCCGGCGGCTTGGGCTTGGGTTTTTCGCGTTCCAGAATCAGCTTGGCGAGTTGCGGCGGCAGCGGCTGCACGGCGGAACGTTCCGGTTTGGGCACGGTGATCACCGAGGCGGCGATCACGACAATGAAATAAAAGACCAGCGCAACCTGAATAACCCGACGGAAACGACGCTCCTCATCGGGAACAAAGGTCCACGGCAAAATGTTTGAATGGTAGTAACCAAGGGTTGTTGACATATTTACCCTAGAAACGGCAGTTGAACGGCGCGCGGAGTGCGAGCCGTTGGGTGCAGGGCAAGGCGCAAGGAGGACGAATAGCAAGCTATTCGGACGAGTTGCAACGCCGCCATGCACCCAACGGGGCGTGCTCCGCGCGCCGTAGCGGGCTTCACCCTACAAGTGACGCCCCTTTGAACCATAAATCTCAGATGTTCCATACACTTACTCACGCCTTATAGCGGTCAACTGCCGTTTCTAGGGTTTATACCTTGCCCTTGGCGTCGCCCTTCTGCGTTACCGCCAGCTTGATATTTCCGTACTGCGCTTGCGTGCAGGTCACCATGATTTTCTTCAGTAAACGATACGGAATTTCTTTGTCGCCCATGATGGTGATCTCACCATTCACGGGGGTGCCGTCGGGGTTGGTCTTTTTCACCAGCATGCGCGTCTGCAATTCCAGCTCGTCTTTTAACGCCACAATGAGATCAGTTTTTGAATTGATGACACTCGCCACCTCGGCAACCTTGCGCCCGCCCAACACGATGTCTTTGTCGCCGACGATGAGAATCAGTGTTTCCTTGGGTTTGTTCTCGGCGACCGACTCCGGCAACTTGATCGATTTGGCACTGGGTAGCGTTACATCGGAAGACACATTGACCAGCAGAAAAAACACCAGCAGCGTAAAGATATCCATCAGCGCCACGATGTTTAACCCAACGTTATTTTTATTGCGCTTGTGGTGGCGTTCCATGCGCTGCACGCGTCGCGAAGTCTTCATGTTCTGTTTCCTCTACTCCGCCGTCGGCGCATCGCCGATGGAAATTTCGGGGAACAACTCCGCGCGCTCGAACGTCGTTCCTACCACCTGTTCGTAAGAACGCACTGCGTCCATCGTCTGGACCAGAAATTCATAGGAAATATCGGGCTCAACCAGAATCGCGGCGTTCTTTTTTTCGGGGAAGCGCAGCTTGACTTGCGCCAGCGTTTTGGACAACGCGCGGAAATCATAGCCCTTGTCGGCTTTAGGCAGTTGCTTGATCAGCCCGCCGACGGTGTCGCCGATATCAATGCCGGTGCGCCGCAGCGTGACAACCAGTTGCATGTCGGCTTTGGCGTCATTGGGCACATTGGCCGGGCCGGCCGCTGGTATGTTCAGCTCCAGGATATTGGTGCGCGAGAACACCGCCGTGACCAGCAGAAACGGAATCAAAATCACCATGATGTTCAAAAACGCGATGATGTTGAGCTCTGTCTCACGCTTGGGCTTGCCGTGACGCCGACGACGCAACGACATATCAGTGGCTACCACTGAGCGTTGCGCGCTCCATAATCATATTGGTGAATTTCACCGCAGCCATTTCCAGGCTGTCTACCAACTCAGTGGTTTTAGTTTGCAACACCGTGAACGCAAACAATAACGGGATCGCTGTGATCAGCCCAAAAGCCGTTGCGTTCATGGCGATGGAAATACTGGCGGAAAGCAGCTCGGCTTTTTCCGACGGGTTAGCATTCGCCACCGCCGTGAATGCCTCAATCAAGCCGGCGACGGTGCCAAGCAAACCGAGCAAGGTGGCGATGTTGGCGAACATCGACAGATAGTGAGTGCGCTTTTCCAGACGCGGCGTGATTTCCATCAAACCTTCTTCCATCGCGGTCTCGATGTCTTCACGGCGGCGCGCGCCCTTGATGCGCGATAATCCGTACATCAGTACTTTGCTGATGTCGGCTTTGGAACGATTGCTCAAGGTCATGGCCTGCTGATAGTCACCGTTTTTGACCAGCGGCATGAGCTGATCCCACATCCTGGTATTGCTGCGCTTCGACAGGCTGAGCAACACATAGCGCTCAATCCCGATACCAGTACCCAACGCAAGAATCAACATGATCGGGTACATAACGAACCCGCCTTCCTGGAAAAACTTGATCGACCACGGCAATAAATCCATAACTCCTCCTCAAAAGATGCAAACGAATTCGCGCGAATTATTTTTTCTTGACGCCAGTGTCAACACTCGCGTCTTTCTGCAATTGATCGTAAAACATCACCTGACGCCGGAAGATATCGCGATCCAGCGGCGCCAACTCTTCGTTGAAAATATCATCCGCCGGCTGGATCGACACTTCACCCATATCGGCTTTTTTCCACGGCACGATATACAACACCTTGGGCAGTTCGCTTGCGCCACGGATGGTGGTGCCTTCCATCTCCACCGGTGCATCGGCCGCAATCGCGGTTTGCATTAACATACCCAAACTCACCGCTGCTATACGCACTATGTTCATGGACTTACTCCTCTTAACGACAGGTCAGGTTACTTGCCGCTCTCGATGCGGCGTTTTAAATCGGCAATCCACTTGGCAACCTCTTTATCTTCCAGCGGCAACAACTTTTGATAGCGTTGATAACTCTCCAACGCGTTCGGCAAGTCGCGCAGATAGAGGTCGTAAAGTATGCCCAGATTCAACTGCGCATTGGCGTAGCTGGGATTGATGCCCAACGCCTGCATATACATTGCCTTGGCCTGCGGAAACTGGCCGTTGATGCGGTAGACAATACCAAGGTAGTTGTACGCCACGGTATTTTTTGGATCGTCAACGATAACCCGCTTCAACTCTTCTTCGGCACGGGCATAGCGCCCCAAGCGATATAAAACTATCCCCAAATTGGTACGTGCTTCGACAAACTCAGGACGCGCCTTGAGCACGGCGGTCAGCGCTGCTTCGGCATTTGCGTCGCCATTGTTCTGCATCGCGGCAAGCGCGGCTTGATAATTCTGCCGGGTTAGTGGATCAAGTTGCGGCCCTGCCGACACTGCGCCCGGCGTGGCCGCAGGTGGCAGCGTATCGGAGTTGCGCACGTTACCACCCGTCGAGCCGCAGCCACTGAGCACGCTCACCGCCACCGCGACCATCCACCATCCGCTACGGAGTGACATTGACAATCGTTTCGACTCGCTCAACTTTGGCGTACCGGACCGGCAGCAGCTTCGTGAGCACGCCAAAACTGCTGCGCACCCATTGATCATAAAGACCATCGACGACGCGCTTGGCGTTGGTTTCATGTATTTCGATGGCTTTTTCCTCAAACGGAAATGCTTGTTCTTCGAGCAACATACCATACTGCTCCAGCTCTTCGGGCGACAGGTCCGGCGGCCGTTGCGAATCGATCAACTGCTTAGCCAAGTCGCGGTAAATCTCGCCAATTTGAAACGTAGACGCCGTCGTAATCTCGGCAATGCCATAGTCCGCTGCGTTCTTGTATGCGACCAGTGCAACCTGCATTTTTTCCTTTTTCTTTTTCAGATTCACTTTTAACGGCTCCACCAGACGCACGTCACGATAGGCATCAAACGTCGGCTGCGCGAATTCATAGCTTGCCTTGGCGGCCAGTGTACGGGTCTGATCGGTACGCGCGTTCCCCGCAGCTTGGTCGGCTTTGACTATTTCACGCAACCAATGGTGACGATCCTCTTTTTGCTCGCTTTTACCGTAGTAGTCCGCCAATTTCTGGCGCGCTTCCATCACCGGGTTGATCGGATTTGGATAAAGCGCAACATAGCGCTTCGTCGCCGCCACCCATTTATCGACCTTACCGGCTTTCTCATAAAGAGTTGCTGTTTGTAGCATCCCCTGGCGCTTGAATTCAGGGTCATTCTTGAATTCAAGCAAGCGCGTCAACTCATCCGCTGCCTTGTCGAATTTTTGCAGTTCGATGTAAGCCA
>JANOOV010000427.1:0-2675 GCA_031421535.1 Gammaproteobacteria bacterium | reverse complement strand
GAGCTTGCCACCGTGCCGTCGATTTTATGCTTGATTTTGGCCAGTTCGTCGATGAAGCAATTGGCCGTGCTGCCAGTGCCCACGCCGACGATGCTACCGGCCTGCACGTAGTCGATGGCCGCGCGTGCGACTGCTTTTTTTAATTCGTCTTGCGATGTCATGTCCAGTCCCAATGTCTGCGCAGCGCGCCCCGTGGGCGCGTGCCGGTAAATACTATAGTATGTGAAGCTTGCGCAAAACCCCGTTACCGCACAACGACGATGGCCGAACAGTACCTCAAACGAATTCTGAAAGCGCGCGTCTACGACGTGGCGCGTGAAACGCCGCTGGATCTCGCGCCGCGTTTGTCCGGGCGTCTGCACAACCGGATTTTACTCAAGCGCGAAGATTTGCAGCCGGTGTTTTCGTTCAAGTTGCGCGGCGCGTACAACAAGATTGTCGGGCTGAGCGAGGACGCGCGGCGCAAAGGTGTGATCACCGCTTCCGCCGGGAATCACGCACAGGGTGTCGCGCTTGCCGCGCAGAAGCTGAACATCGTCGCGCTAATCGTTATGCCCAAGACGACGCCACGTATCAAGGTCGATGCGGTGCGCAGTTACGGCGCGCAGATCGAGTTGCACGGCAATAGCTACGACGACGCTTATTTGCACGCCTGCCAGTTGGCGCGCGAGCGCGACATGACCTTTGTGCATCCCTACGACGACCCCGACGTGATCGCCGGGCAGGGTACCATCGCGATGGAAATCCTGCGCCAGTATCAAGGTGCTATCAGCGCGATCTTTGTGCCGGTGGGCGGCGGCGGGCTCATCGCCGGTGTCGCGGCCTACGTGAAGGTGCTGCATCCCGAAATCAAGGTCATCGGCGTCGAACCCGACGACGCGGGGTGCCTGCATGCCGCGTTGCAAGCGCAAGAACGCGTCGTGCTCGACCAGGTAGGTATTTTTGCCGATGGCGTGGCCGTGCGCCAGATCGGTGAGGAGCCGTTTCGGATTGCGCGCCGTTGCGTCGACGAAGTGATCTTGGTCAATACCGACGAGATTTGCGCCGCGATCAAAGATATTTTCGACGACACCCGCTCCATTGCCGAGCCAGCCGGTGCGCTGGCGGTTGCAGGCCTGAAAAAATTTCTCGCTCGTGAAGCGGTTTCCGATCAGACCTTCATCGCCATCGCCAGTGGCGCCAACATGAATTTCGACCGCCTGCGCCACGTCGCCGAGCGCGCCGAGTTGGGTGAGCGTCGCGAGGCCTTGCTTGCGGTCACCATTCCCGAGCGTCCTGGAAGCTTTCGCGAATTCTGTGAAATGATCGGAACGCGCAGCATCACAGAGTTTAATTACCGCTATTCAGACCCGCTCCAGGCGCACGTGTTTGTCGGCGTACAGATGCATGAGAAAGATACCGAACGCCAGGTGCTCATTGAAAAGCTAACTCACGGCAAGTACCCCGTAGTTGACATTACCGACAACGAAATGGCCAAGCTACACGTCCGTTACATGGTCGGTGGCCGGGCGGCAACCGTCGCCAACGAACGGGTATTTCGTTTTGAATTTCCCGAGCGGCCCGGCGCGTTGTTGCGCTTCTTGAGCAAAATCGGGCAGCGTTGGAACATCAGCCTGTTTCACTACCGCAACCACGGCGCGGCCTACGGGCGGGTGTTGGTGGGCATGCAAGTCGTCGCTCAAGACGATGAGGTACTACAGTCTTTTCTCAATGAGCTTGGCTACGCTCGCTGGGAAGAAACGCAAAATCCGGCCTATCGATTGTTTCTGGGCGAATAGTGTTAAGGCAATGAAATTTCAGGAAGAATATTCATAAATGTTGGCTCGCCCATCACGCTGTGAGCGGCGAGTGAGCGCACGCTGCAATTTCAGCTATTTACAAATAATTGTTTGACACATTGAAATCGACCGTGTTAAATCTATCGCATTCTTGAAACCGTCGGGCTTGATCTCTCCATGCAGGACTGACCAAGAACCGCTTTGTAGTTTGGCCCATCAAAAGGATGTTTAGAGGGGGAGTTATTATGAAACGCAACCAGAAGATTCTAGTTACCGCAGTGCTCGGCGCAGTTTCGGCGTTGGCGCTGAATACCGTTATGGCAGCTGATGCGACGAGCATCAAAGACACCCCGCATAATCTTGGCTCAGGAAATCTCAATGCCAAAACCCCAAGTGGCACTACGCCCGCTAACCATAGCAATGACACTGCAGAAATCTGCGTGTTTTGCCATACGCCACACGGCGGCGACAACAGCGCAGCGGTCCCTATCTGGAACCGTAAGCTCGGCATCAGTGGCACTGGCTCAACTGCTTATGTTCGCTACGCGGCGTTAGGTACAACGACCTTTGACGCACAGGAAGTGGGCATCGGTTCCGTGTCCATTGCCTGCCTGTCCTGCCATGATGGTACACAAGCGATCGACAGTGTTATCAATGCGCCGGGATCAGGTGGCTACAATCCAGCAGGCGCTCGTATGGGTACTGGTAACTTTGTCGGTGGCGATACAACTGCCGGTACTGGTAAGCTGGGCCTCGGAAATGTTGTTGTGCAAAACTTGGGCACTGACTTGAGCAACGACCATCCGATCAGCATGCAGTTCGGTGTTGGTGGTGTAAGCATTACTACTCCGGCGCCTGCGAAGACTTTTGACCCGGACTTCCGTGTTCCTGCAGTAA
>JANOOV010000426.1:0-7629 GCA_031421535.1 Gammaproteobacteria bacterium | reverse complement strand
ACACCCCAGAGCCCGAGGAGAAGATTCGACAGCTCCAGCGCGGAGAAATCCAGTTTATCTATCATGACGACGGATCATTTATCCGAGATGATGAGTGATGCGGAGCGTTGAAACCCGATAGAGCGCGCAACGCCAACGTCTGCTTTTTCGCTACCCTAATGACAGTCCTGTCTTGGCCGGAAGCAGCTGGACAAATATTTCTATATTCGCCACTTCAGTAATTCCCTCACGTCCCAACGGAGCCGCTGTCGAGCGCTTGCACACAGCGCACGATTTCCTTTGTCCAAGAATTTTCAGTTTCTGGCTCTGCCTGTCTTTTAAAAAAATTGATCTCGTTTGATTTAGGTCAACACAAGCCCTCTCGTTGTCTATTAAAGTCCTGTTTCGTAGTCTGAGATACAAGTACTGCATTGGCGTCGAGCTAGCAGCTTGAACACCGATGACGCTGGGATGATGGGGCGCTATGGAAATCGAGGGTGTACAAAATCTTATCTGGCTGCTGTTCTGGGGCGCTGCGTTTTTCTTTGCCATGAACTACATGGAGGCGAGAGCGGCAACCCGCAAAGCCGGTAAGGGCGCAGACAAAGCTGGCGCGACCTCCGCTCTTGAAAGCGCGGACTGCATGCGCGATCCGGTTTGCGGCATGTGTGCCGATCCCGCTGCCGGTATCACCTGGATTCACGGTGAACAGGTCTATTACTTTTGTTCCATGTCGTGTCGCGGGCGCTTTCGCTCGGCGCCCGAGAAGTTTCTGCGCCCGGTAGCCGTGATTTCTCGCGCGAAGAAAACTCATGCCAAGTCTTGACTGGCGGGTCGCGGCGCTCGCGGGCGGGTCGTTTCTGAGTATCAGTTATGTGTTGTGCATCGTCGGCGATCTGTTGTTGGGCCACGCGATGTTTCGTGCCTGGATGGCGTTTTTTCCAGGTTTTATCTGGCTCACTTGGTCGAGCTTTTTGTTCGGGTTGGTGCAGGCATTCTTGTACGGTGTCTACGCGGCTTTGGTGTTCGTGCCGCTCTATAACTTTTTTCGCAATCGCGTACGCCACACGAATTCGCAGAACAGTACGGGGGCGCAGCGGTGATAGAACCGGAGAGTACATTGCAGATGAATACATGTATTTATCTGCAATGCGCTACTCGTTAACCGGCAGTGCAGAGGGAAGTTTTTGTAACCGTTAACCTACAGGAGAGCAACCATGACCAAGAAAGTATCTACCAAGAACGAGAGCATTCCCCACGCCCAACCGACGACGCCGGTCGAACGCGAACACCGCATCGCCGTTGCCGCCTACTATTGCGCGCAGCAGCGCGGATTTGCGGAGGGTGATCCGGCCGCAGACTGGCTGCAAGCCGAGCAAGAGATTGATGCCGAGCTTTTGAATCCCCCAAGGCAACGGGCCGAACCGGCATCCCGGGAACAACACCCTGAGATGTCAGTGGTGGCATCGCAATCGTTACTGCTGCGGTAATGAGCGAGATGCCGTAGCAACTTTAATTCACTTGGTAATAAGGAGGCAGTTCATGGCAATAGAAGCGAAACAGGACAGCACGGGTCGCGACATTCAGCGCAAGATCCCGGGGCATGGATTAACGCCATTGGAGGACATGGATCGATTGTTCGATTCTTTCTTCCGCCGCTCGTGGCTGCGGCCCTGGCAATCCGATTGGCACAGCCTTCCGGAGTCAACATTGCCGTTCAATGGCCAGCCTCCGAAAGTAGATGTGATCGACCGCGAGGCCGAGGTCATCGTACGCGCCGGAATACCGGGCGTGGAGAAGAAGGATCTCGATATCACGGTGGGTGAAGACAGCGTCACGATCAAAGGCGCGACGCGTCGCGAGGAAAAGGAAGAGAAAGGCGACTACGACCGCCACGAGCTGTCGGCAGGTAGCTTCAGCCGCACCGTTGCATTACCTGCGGCGGTCGATGGCACGCGGGCAAAGGCGAGCTTCAAAGACGGCGTGCTGGAATTGACCTTGCCGAAGATCGAGAAGACCAGGCGCCACAGCGTGAAGGTGGAGTAAGAGACCAAGGCGTCCGGATCGGCTCGTTCCGGGCCGATCCGGTGGCCTCTTGGCTTACCGCCGGAATTCCCCTCCAGGAAAGGAGATGGCTATGTTCACGAATATCTTGATTCCAACCGATGGTTCGGAATTATCAGAGCAAGCAGCCCACGCTGGCATTGGTTTGGCGAAAGCGCTCCAGGCACGGATCACGGCGCTGCACGTGGTCATTCCACCCCATATCTATTCACTGGAGATGGGGATGATGCCTCCTTTGGATCAGCGTCTGGAGGAAGAGGCCGAGAAAGCAGCGCGGGCGGCGGGCGAGATCTATCTCGATCATATTTGCGCGGCGGCGACGGCCGCCGACCTCGCGTGTGAGCGCCTGCTGGTAAAAGATAATGATCCGTGGAAAGGAATTGTCGAGACCGCGCAGACCAAGAAATGCGATCTCATCATCATGGGCGCGCACGGACGGCGCGGATTGTCGGCCTTCATGCTGGGTAGTGTGACCAATAAGGTATTGAGCCACTCGAAGATTCCGGTCCTGGTTTATCGCTGACCATCACGTTGGGTTGCACTTACCGCACCGGAGGTTCGCATGCACGACTCAAAGCAAATCGCGGGTCTGGTAGGCCCAGTCCTCGTGGCGATGTTGATATCGGAGTTTCCGCTGGTTCAGCCGCATCTCTACGACGCCCAAATTCCACCGATTGTCTATCTCTCGGGCGTACTTATGTTCACCGCCGGACTCGCTATCGTCCGTGCCCACAATCGTTGGGTGCGCAACTGGGCGGTACTTGTAACGCTGGCGGGTTGGTTTGCTCTAGCGCTTGGCCTGTTCCGAATGTTTGCTGCCAGCCTCTATCAGCAATCCACCGCGAACACCAGTACAACCGTATTCATGATGCTGGAGGGAATACTGCTGGTTTTCGGGCTCGTCATGACATTTAAAGCATACAGTCGCGATGACAAGTAGCAGTTGCAAATTTACGTATGGGCCTGAGCGCCTGTTAGCCGTGGTAACAATTTCTTTCCTCGGCTTTGAATAGCTGGGATTCCACTCACCATCAAGCCCTCGACAATTTTTACCACGCGGGGCAGGTACGAGCGATCCATTTCGGCAATATCTGCACGAGATGCCAACGCACTTCTTTCTGGTTAATTCTTGCGAAGACATTTAAAAAATCCTTTTTGTAGGGCTGTAGTAATTCTGGACGCAACCTGGTGATCTTTTCTATCGCGTCAGACGCCCGCATCCTTACCCCTGGCTCGGTATCCATTATTCCGGCCACCACATCGCGAAACAGCTGCGGCTTTTTGAGTACCTCCGCAACCACCTCTTCAGATTTTCCCTTCTGACGTAAATCGCCTTCCCTTAACTTGCGGACAATCGAGTTCATAACACGGTCAGCTAACTTACTGGCTGCCGGATAACCGTCTTGAGTTTTTCCGGTGCCGTTTTCGTTATGTCACTCAAATAAATCTCGTGGTGTTTGCCGGAAGCTTTGTATCCGTTGTTTTGGATAAAGGAATGAATTTTGTCGATGGTGGGCCCCTCGTCTGAGAATGGCCCTAGGTGCAGAATTTGCGCGGCCTTCCCTTCGGTGCAGGTTTTAAACCTTAGCTTCGAGAGCGCAGCGAGGTTCTTTTTCTTTTGTACTTGTTGCAAGGCGATGTCAAACAGCTCGTGTGTAACGCATTCGGGCTGCATGATCATGAGTGTCCACTTCCAATCCGACTTATCTTCCACGCTGAATGTTGCCATGTCGTCTGACCACCACAATCCTTCCAGCGGCATCACGCCATAATCAATCCCGATCTTGCCTTTCTTGACAATAAATTTCAGGGCATACGCCAGGCTGAAAAGAGCTTCCACCGCTGCCTGGAATTCTTTGGAGGTATTGGGATCTCCTTGTCCGTCGATCATGATGAATTGTTGCTCTGGAACTTCAACAATACTGACTTCCTTGCTGGAAGGCAGGTAGAGGTGTTTCAACTCCTTTTTGTAGTCTACCTTTGCCACGTTTCTTTTCCTTGATGATGGGTGGGCGACGCGAAGTGTTTTACCGCGTCGTCCACCATCTGCTGTGTACACCAGCTTGCGTAGTAGCGGCTAAACAGAATTCCCAGCCAACGGGCAGGCGCTTTTTCCGGCAGCGCATACTCGATAAAGACACGGAGCATCGAACCCTTCCCTTGAGGCGACAACTCGAAGCCCATGCGGTAATGGCCGATCACCAGAAGTTGCGGTGTGCCCGTGGTTTCCCAGACCTTGCGGTGGGGAGGATTACGCTCGGTCACAACTTCCTCAACCGCAAGCTCAACGCCCAAAACGCGCCCCGCCAAGCGGATGCGCGATCCGATCTTTTGTCCCCGACCTGTGTCGAGCACGGTCTCCATATGACCTCCGCCCATCTTCCACGAAGGTTCGCCCATGTGTGAGGACAGTCGTGTGTGATCGTCAATATGTGCAAAGACCTGGCCCACGGAGGAGGGGATAAAGCCTTTGCTTGCGTGGCAACGAGTCAGCATAAATGTCTCCTAATGAATGCTGCGCAGACAACCTAATTGTCGGTTGACCGAGAAGTTCGGTGTCAGTGTAGGAAACCAGTTCTGCCTCCGCTTTGATGTAGATCAATGGATGCACGGGGCTCATCTCTGCATCAAGGTTTACTTTTAAGCGGCACTGACGTAGACAAGCAGATTGATGCCTCTAAATCATTCATAGGTTGATATGCGAATGATCACCGTGTTGCGTATGCGGGGTGCAATAACTTGAAAAAATCACTCGATTCCACATGGCATCAGTTGCAGGCCGAAGAAGTCGTGCGTCTGCTCGACGTGGATTTGAAAACCGGCCTGGCTGCCGGAGAAGTCAAACGCCGTCAGGGAAAATTCGGTCTCAATCGCATCACCGCCCGCAGCGGAGTACCGGCGTGGCTGAAATTTCTCCGGCAATTTAACCAGCCGCTGGTTTACATCCTGCTCGCCGCCGTCGTCGTGACGGCGTTGCTCGGCGAATGGGTGGATTCCTCCGTCATCTTCGCTGTGGTGCTCCTCAACGCCATCGTCGGTTTCCTCCAGGAGGCCAAGGCGGGCAAAGCCATCGAATCGCTGTCGCAGATGGTGGCGACCGAAACCACGGTGCGCCGCGCTGGCCGCACACAGCGTATCCACTCCGAACAATTGGTGCCCGGCGACGTGGTGCTGCTGCAATCCGGCGACCGGGTGCCCGCTGACCTGCGCCTGTTCCACGTCAAGAATCTGCAAGTGGACGAGTCCGCACTCACCGGTGAATCCGTGCCGGTCCACAAACATCCCGGCCCGCTCGCGCTCGACACGATCCTGGGCGACCGGAAGAATCTCGCCTATACCGGCACGCTGGTCACGGCGGGCCAGGGCGAAGGCGTGGTGTGGGCCACCGCCGACCAGACCGAGACCGGCCACATCGCAGGACTCATCGCGGAAGCGGTGGATCTCGCGACGCCGTTGACCAGGAAAATCGCCCATTTAAGTCGGCTGCTGCTGTGGGTGATTCTGGCGCTGGCGGCGGCGATTGTCGTCCTCGGCGCCGTGCGCGGCGAGCCTCTCGCCGCGTCTTTCATGGCGGCAGTCGCGCTCGCGGTGGGCGCGATTCCCGAAGGCCTGCCGGCCGCCGTCACCATCGTGCTGGCCATCGGCGTCGCGCGCATGGCCAAACGTCGCGCCATCATCCGCAAGCTTCCCGCCGTGGAAACACTCGGCAGCACGACGGTGATTTGCTCGGACAAGACCGGCACGCTGACGCAGAACCAGATGACGGTGCGCGAGATCTTCACCGGCGGAAAACTTTACACGGTGACCGGCGTGGGCTACGAGCCGGACGGGGAAATTCGTCTCAACGGTTCACCGGTCAACATGTCGGAACAACCCGCGTTGGCCGAATGCCTGCGTGCCGGGGTGCTCAGCAACGACGCGCAAATCGTGCGCGGCGACGACGGGCGGCTTAAGGTGCAGGGCGATCCGACCGAGGCCGCGCTGCTGGTCGCGGGTGAAAAGGGCGGGCTGCTCCACGCCGACACACACCGCGAGTCGCCGCGCGTGGACGAGATTCCGTTCGAGTCCGAGCACATGTTCCGCGCCACGCTGCACGATGCGCGCGCGGGGGGGCGGGTGATTTACAAAGTCGGCGCGGTGGAGCGCCTGCTTGACCGCTGCGCGGACGCGCTGGATGCCCAGGGCAACGTGGTTGCACTCGACAAGGAAGCCGTTCGCCGGGCGGTCGAAGCAAGCGCCGCGCGCGGGCTGCGCGTGCTTGCCTTGGTGCGCCGTCACGTCGCTGCCGGTCACGCCAAGCTGGAGCACAGCCACGTCGCCGCCGGGCTGACCTTCTTGGGCCTGCAAGCGATGATCGATCCGCCGCGACCCGAAGCCGTCGAAGCGGTGCGTAAATGTCAAGCTGCGGGCATCATAGTGAAGATGATTACCGGCGACCACCTCATCACCGCGCGCGCGATTGCCGAACAGATCGGGCTGAAGGGACCCGAGCAGCACGGCAAACTCATCGCCATCTCGGGTCGCGAACTGGAAAAACTTTCCGACCAGGAGCTTCCTGAAGTGGCCGAGCGCACCGCAGTCTTCGCGCGGGTCGCCCCGGACCAGAAGCTGCGCCTGGTGCGCGCGCTCCAATCACGCGGCCACGTCGTCGCGATGACTGGCGATGGCGTGAATGACGCCCCCGCGCTCAAGCAAGCCGACATCGGCGTGGCCATGGGCGTGGGCGGCACCGATGTGGCCAAGAGCGCCGCCGCCATGGTGCTCACCGACGATAACTTCGCAAGCATCGAGGCCGCCGTCGAGGAAGGCCGCAGCGTGTTTGATAACCTGACCAAATTTATCGTCTGGACGCTGCCGACCAGCGCGGGCGCGGCGCTCGTGTTGCTCACCGCCATCGTGCTCGGCGCCACGTTGCCCGCGCTGCCCGTGCAACTTCTGTGGGTCAATATGACGACCGCCATTCTGCTCGGCCTGACACTCGTCTTCGAGCCGAAGGAGCATGGCCTGATGCAACGCCCACCGCGCGACCCGCGCAAACCGCTGCTCACATCCGCACTCGTGCTGCGCACCGGACTGGTGTCGCTCGTTATGCTGGCCGGAGCGTACTGGTTGTTTTTCTGGGAGATGCAGGTGGCGGGCGAAACCATCGCGCAGGCGCGCACCAGCGTCATTAACGTCATCGTGCTGGTGGAGACGGCTTACCTGTTTAATTGCCGCTCTTTGAATCACGCGTTTTTTTCTACCGGGATTTTTTCCAACCGGTGGGTCATCGCCGGTTCGCTGACCATGCTGGTGGCGCAACTCCTTTTCACTTATGCGCCGGTGATGAACAAACTTTTTCACACCGCCCCAATCAGCGGCGAGTCGTGGCTGCGCATCGTCGGCGTCGCGGTAATCGTATTCGTGGTGGTCGAAATCGAGAAATGGCTGCGGCGGTGATTCCATAGGGTGCTTCTATAAATTCAGAGTTCGCCCAAATGCAAGGCGCGGAAAAAATTTCGCCGCGCGCATATGTTGATATGTAAGCAAGAAATTTTTTCCGCAACGCAGCAGTTGGGATGAAATCTGGATTTATAGAAGTGCCCT
>JANOOV010000425.1:0-4048 GCA_031421535.1 Gammaproteobacteria bacterium | reverse complement strand
TGAACTGGTCGCATCCATCGAACATGGCGTGTTGATGGAAACCAATTCCTCGTGGTCCATCGACGACAGCCGCAACAAATTTCAATTCGGTTGCGAGCTGGCGCGGGTGATCGAAAACGGCGAGTTAAAAGGGTTGCTGCGCAGCCCGAATTATCGCGGTGTGTCGGCCACCTTCTGGCGCAACCTTGTCAAGATCGGCGACCGCAGTACGTTTGAAGTGTTGGGCACGCCCAATTGCGGCAAAGGCGAACCGCAGCAAGTCATCCACGTCGGGCACGCGTCACCGGCGTGTGTGTTTCGCGACGTGGATGTGTTTGGTGGTGCGGACTGATGCGCGACTATTTCAATGCGCTCGCCGATGCACTGGTGGCATCGCTCACCGGCGATGAAGTGTTGCTGTGTTCGTTTGACGGCGAAGACTCTGACTTCGTACGTTTGAATAAAAACAAAGTGCGCCAGGCCGGACACGTCACGCAGCGCTACCTGCATCTCGATCTGATTCGCGGCCAACGTCATGCCACCTGCAACAGCGTGCTCGCCGGGCATCTGGAGCACGACCTGCCGCCATTGCGCGCGCTGCTGGACACCCTGCGCGCGCAAATTGCACTGCTGTCCGACGATCCGTATTTGATGTACGCGACCGAAATCAACAACAGCACACACGGTAATCCCGCCATGCGCATCGACAGCGGCACGGCGCTTGAAGACATTCTCAGCGCGGCGCACGGCCTGGATCTGGTCGGCTTGTGGGCCAGCGGTGCGATTTATTCCGGGTTTGCAAATTCACTGGGCCAGCGCAATTGGCACCAGAGCACGACTTTTAATTTTGACTGGAGTTGTTACCACGCTACCGACAAGGCGGTGAAAAACAACTACGCCGGATTCGCGTGGGATGCGGACCCACTCAAACACAAAATGCACGATGCGCGCACGCAACTCGAAGTCATCGCCCGACCGGCGATCACCCTCGCGCCGGGCCGTTACCGCGCCTATTTCGCCCCTGCCGCGCTGGAAGAATTACTCAGCGTGATGGCCTGGGGCGGGTTTGGACTTAAAGCCCATCGCAGCGCGCGCACGCCGCTGATTAAAATGATCAAGCAGGATCGTCGGCTGCACGCGGCGGTTAACCTGACGGAAGATCACGCCCGTGGCCTCGCGCCGAACTTCACGCGCGGCGGCTTCGTCACCCACGCACCGGTCACGCTGATTGCGCACGGCAAATTCACCGATTGCCTGGTGAGTCCGCGCAGCGCCAAAGAATACGGCGTGCCGCTGAACAGCGGCAGCGAAGCCCCGCAGGCACTGGAGATGCGCGCCGGTACACTACCACGCGCCGACGTGCTCAACACACTGGGCACCGGTCTTTACATCAATAACCTGTGGTACTGCAATTTCTCCGATCACGACGACTGCCGCATCACCGGCATGACGCGCTTCGCGTGTTTCTGGGTACAGGACGGTGTGATCAGCGCGCCGATCAATGTGATGCGTTTCGACGATTCCATTTACCGCATGCTCGGCACGCAGTTGCTCGCCCTCACCGCCGAACGCGAACTTCTGTTTGACACCTCGACTTACCAGCAACGCTCCACGCGCAGCGTGCAACTGCCCGGTGCCTTGGTTGATGACTTCACGTTAACGCTGTGACGGCTGAAAGAAATCTCTGCGTCGTGCTGGTCGAATCACAAGGGGCCTTTAACTTGGGAGCCGTCGCGCGCGTGATGATGAATTTCGGCTTCAGCCAATTGCGCTTGGTCAATCCGCAAGTCGATCCACTCGCAGCCGATGCGCGTCGTGGTGCGCTGTCCGCGCTGCCCTTACTGGAAAACGCTGCGCATTTCGACAACCTCGCCGCCGCGCTCGCCGACTGCCACTTCGCCGTCGGCACCACCCGCCGCGAAGGTAAATTTCGCGAAGAGCTGGTGTCGCCGGATATCGCCGCCGCAGAAATGGCCGGGAAAACCGCAGGCGGTACCGTCGCGCTGGTATTCGGCCGCGAAGACTGCGGCCTGCACACCGCCGAACTGGATTTATGTCAACGTCTGCTCACCATCCCGACGCACGACGGATTCCCTTCGATGAATCTCGCCCAGGCCGTAACGGTGTGTCTGTACGAACTTGACCGCGCGCTTTCCGATGTGGCGAGCGTTAATATCAAGTCCCGCAAGCTCGCGAACAGCGCCGAACTCGAAGCCATGCTGCAACACATGCGCCGCACCTTGACTGAAATCGAATATCTCGACCCGCAAAACCCGAATCGAATTTTGCGCACGTTCCGCCGCGCGTTTGCACGCGCCGAACTGGATGAGCGCGAGGTGCGCATCTTGCGGGGATTGTGGAGCCGCATTGATTACATTGCGCGGAAGAAAACTTCAGATACGTAAACCCGAGACTGGCAGCCTGCCTTTAGTCAACCAATGCAACGGCATGGCACCCAATGCCTTCGAGGCGGCCGGTGAAGCCCATGCCTTCGGTGGTGGTGGCCTTAACGTTGACGCGATCCAGCGCGATGCCCAGATCTCCGGCGAGGCGCTTCCTGATCTCTTCAATATAGGGGGCAAGTTTTGGCTTTTGCGCCACCACGGTGACGTCGACGTTGCCGATGGCAAAGTTTTTTTGCGCAAGCGCCGCGACTACACGGCGCAGCAATACGCGGCTGTCGATGTTTTTGAATTCGGCACTGCTGTCGGGAAAGTGTTTACCGATATCGCCCAGCGCCGCCGCACCCAGCAGCGCATCACACAGCGCGTGGATCAACACGTCGCCGTCGGAGTGCGCTTCGAGTCCGTGGGTGTGCGGCACGTTGACGCCACCCAGCATCAGTGGTCGGCCGGTGATGAAACGGTGGGCGTCGTAACCGTGGCCGATGCGCATTATCCTAGAAACCTCAGTTGGACGGCCTGTGGAGTGCGACCCGTTGGGTGCAGGGCAAGACGCAACGAGCGAGGAATAGCGAGCTATCCCGACGAGTTGCAACGCCGCCATGCGCCCAACGGGGCGTGCTCCACAGGCCGTAGCGGGCTAAACCTCCAGAGTGAGGCATGTGTGAACCAAAAATATCAATACCTGTACGCACTTGCTTGTGCCTTGCAACGGTCAGCTGAGGTTTCTAGGATTAACCGCCTCCTCCTTGCTGCTGACGCAGATAAAACTCGGCGACCACCAAATCTTCGGGCCGGGTGATTTTGATATTGTCCGCCGCGCCTTCCACCAGATGCGGCCGGTAGCCAGCGCGCTCCATCGCGGAAGCCTCATCGGTGACCAACCAGCCTTGGTCGATGGCGCGAATCAGCGCATCGCTTAATTCGCCGAGCCGGAACATCTGCGGCGTGAGCGCGTGCCACAGCCCTTTGCGATCCACGGTTTCAAACACGTCGCTGTTTTCGTCGGCCCGCTTCATGGTGTCACGCACCGGCACCGCGAGCAGGCCGCCGTGGGGATGGTCGCGCAATCCGGCGATCAACTTGTCGATGTCGGTCAGACGCAGACAGGGCCGTGCGCCGTCGTGCACCAGCACCCAAGCATCGGACGGCGCGTGTTTTTGTAGCTCGCGCAGCGCGTTCAATACTGAGTAACAGCGCTCGTTGCCCCCCTGCGCCAGCAACACTGGTTTGATAAGCTGCAATGACATGTCATGCCAGCGCGTATCGTCAGGTGCAAGTGCAATCACGATGCCGTCGATCAGCGGATGCGCCGCGAGACGCGCCAGCGTGTGTTCAATGACGGCCTTACCCGCCAACGCCAAATATTGTTTTGGAGTCTGCGAGCTCATGCGCGCACCGCTGCCCGCAGCGGGAACCACTGCCCAATAAGCCATGCGTGCCAGACCTTAATATTCAAAAAGCAGAACGAAAATGATATTCACTGGCGATGCGTGATTTTTCTCCCCTCCTCATTTTCGAGGAGGGGTGCCCCGAAGGCGACCGCCATGGATGGCGGAAGGTAGAGCAACGCAGGAGCAGTTGCCGGGGGTGGGGTGGTCCGCCCTGCGCACCGGTGTTGAATGAGAACCAAAAAAATGACAGAAGAAGACTCAACCCAATTCATC
>JANOOV010000424.1:0-6098 GCA_031421535.1 Gammaproteobacteria bacterium | reverse complement strand
AGCCTGTTCATGATTTCGATCAAGGGATGCAGTGCAAGGCAAAATCGAACGAAGAAGCGGAGCATACATGGAGTATGTGAGCATTCTGAGTTCGATTTTAACGCCGCAATGCGCCCTTGAGCGAGATCATGAACAGGCTCTAAGGCATGATCGGTATCGCATCCAGTCCCAACGTTTCGTCGCACCCAAACATCAGGTTCATGTTATGCACTGCCTGACCCGCCGCGCCTTTGACCAGATTATCGATCACCGACAGCACCACGATGGTCTGCGCATTCTGTGGCTGATGGACCGCAATGCGACAGATATTCGAGCCGCGCGTACTGCGGGTTTCCGGATGACTGCCCGGCGGCATCACGTCAACAAACGGCTCATTACGGTAACGCTCGGCGTAAAGCTTCTGCAAATCAATTGACGTGTTGGTGCACGTCGCATACAGCGTGGCATGAATGCCGCGAATCATCGGCGTCAGGTGCGGCACGAAGGTCAACCCCACCGGTTTTCCAGCCGCTTGTCGCAGGGTTTGTTTGATTTCGGGAAGATGTCGATGCCCGGCGACACCATAAGCCTTCATCGAATCCGCCGCCTCGCAAAATAAATGCGCGACACTGGCTTTGCGCCCGGCGCCGCTGACGCCCGACTTGGCATCGGCGATCAGCTGCGACGCATCGACTACGCCGTGCTCGATCAAGGGCAGCAATCCCAATGACACGGCGGTTGGGTAACACCCCGGATTGGCAATCAAGCGGGCGTTTTTGATCTTGGCGCGATTGAGTTCCGGCAACCCGTAAACGGCTTCTTTCAATAGCTCCGGGCACGCGTGCGGTACCTGATACCAATGTTCCCATTCGGCAGCGTCTTGCAAGCGAAAGTCTGCGGCAAGATCAATGATGCGCACGCCTGCCGCAAGCAGCTGCGGCGCCATACTCATCGCCACCCCGTTGGGCGTTGCAAAAAATACCAGGTCACAGGCACTCAAGCGTTGGATGTCGGGCTCGGTAAATTTCAATTCAACCCGGCCACGCAAGTTGGGAAATAAATCGGCGACGCTCATTCCGGCTTCGGAACGCGAAGTAATTTCAACCAAGTTGGCCTGCGGGTGCGCCGCGAGGATGCGCAACAACTCCACGCCGGTGTACCCGGTGCCACCCACAATACCGACTTTGATCATGGTTAATTCCTTTCCGCTGTGCGATGTCCGGTCGCTTTGGTGACACGTGATGTTTCTGGAACTGTAACAAATGCACGCTGCACATACGCAACGACGGCACGAATTTGCTCGGCGGTAAAAACCGTTTTCCACGCCGACATGGTCGTGTCCTTAATGCCAAGACTGACCACTTCGACAAGTTGCTCGGTTGTCAGTGTCGCGACACGCTGGCCGGTAAGGTCGCGCGGATGTGCGTCGAGAAAACTACCGATCCAGTTGTGCCCGGTGCCATCGGCCGCATGGCAAAACGCGCAATTTTTTTGAAACAATTCTTGTCCCTGGCGCTCCATCGGTGTGAGATCAGACAAGCTCGGCGCCTGCTCATGAACAGCATAGGGAGAAGCGCCCGATACGGCATCCGGCGCGGGTGCGCGATGCGAGTATCCATTACGCGGAAAAGACAACGGGCGGGATTCCCAAATGGCGCCTTCATTACTCGTATAGCTGCGATCATGACAACTCACGCAGCTCGACAAAAACAGTTCCTTACCCAGTTGCTGCTGCACGGTTAACGTTTCCCAGGCAATGTCGATGGGCAATTGGCCCAATGCAAAGGGGTACGCGACTGCATATTTCTCATGCTCGGGCCAGCCGTTTTCGGCGGTGTGATAGCGCGTGTTCAGGCGCGCATGCTCCATGAATTCCGATCTGACGAAATCAACCACGGCGCTAATTTCCCGCGCACTCAAAACGCTGGCAAATCCCATCATGGCTGAGCCGGGACGTCCGTTGGTGACCGCCTCAATCATCGCAACGCGCGACAATTTATCCACGGGCGTCAAGTTGAAAGCGCGTGGTGCAGGCGCCAAAAACGTACTCGCGAGCGTCTTGGCGTTACCCGAATAGCCGTGGCAAAAATAGCAGCGGAAATTGTAAATTTTCCTTCCCGCTTCGTGCCAGGATACGCTATCAAAGTCGGGCGATGTGGAAGCCGCCTGAGCCGCTCCCCGAGTTAATTGTCTTTTTTTTTGTCGTCTTCAATGAGCGTTTCCGGCAGGTTCAGTTTGTAAGAACCTTTGATATAAGCCTGGAAGACGAATTCCGCCACGTTAGCAATTTGCTGTTCGCTTAAAACCTTTCCCCACGCGGGCATTACCGTACCGCGTTTTCCGTTGCTGATCGCGTCGAACAAACGCGGCCGGTTATAAGTCTGGCGCGATTCCTCGCTGGTGAAATTGCGCGGGCGGGGCGCGATAAAGTAGGCGCGCGGACCATTGCCATCACCCTTGACTCCGTGACAAGTAAAACAATTTTTCATGAAGAACGCCCGACCACTTTCAAGGTTGCCCTTGAGCTTCTGAGGCAACGGCAGGGTCATGTCCGTAGCGGCTGCGGGAGTGCTCGAAACACCGCCCGGCGGCGGCCGAACGGCGGCAGTTACAGTAGGCGCAGGCAAATTCACCATCTTGTCAGAACGTGGCGCTTCGCGTCCTCCCGACGGCAGCCCCATAAAGGTGGTCCGAATATAGTCAACGACATTTTCAATTTGCTGCGGGCTAAGCTTCTTCGCGTGCCCCACCATTGCGGTGCCGGGGCGGCCTTCAGCCACCGACCGGATCATGCGCTCGCGCGACAATTCTGTAGCCGATTCTGCGGCGGTAAAGTTTCTCGGCCTGGGATTAAAACTCCCGGCGGCGCGGCTATCGCCATCCCCTTTATCCCCATGACATACCGAGCAAAGTTTTTGGTAAAGTTGCTTGGCGTCGGGGCTGCGCGTGGCGCTCGCTTCCGGCGCAGCGCTTGCTTGGCCAGCAAACAAAATGCTCAACAATGACGCAGCATACAAAGACATCAATCGGGTATTATTCTGTTTATCATCTAACATAAGTGCAGCGACCTGCGTGGATACCATTTGGGGTTTTGCTAAACTGACGACGCGGAAGTAAACCGAATACAAGGATTGTTCGTCAAGGACAATTCGCATTGTGTTTTCTACGTACTCGTAATAACGTTGGTGGGGGGTTCCAAAACTCCTTCCGGTCACCGCTAAATCGGGTCAAACACGTTACCCTGAATTTTATGATCCTGAAGAACAAAATGTTTTTGGCTGCAACCGCACTTTTGTGCGGCTTTGCTATTACGGTGGGCGAGTACAGCAGCGCACAGCCTATTATTGGCGACCCGATTCTTGGAGCGGACGACCCCATTCTGGGATCAAAACATGATTTCACCGGCCTTAATGCGCGCGCGGGCGTGGTCGCGATGGCGGGCGTAGCATTTTCAGACTACGGTTATTCGTGTGTATATTGCCACGTGCCACCTGAGGAAGCGGGCGCGCTGCCGGAACAATTTGGCGGCATAAAAGACTGGAACCGCAACATGCCTGCGACTGAAAACTATCGCTTGTACAACGGGCCGACATTGGATTCGCAGACCACAACGCCCAACCCCATTAGCCTTCTTTGTTTGTCGTGCCATGACGGCACCATGAGCCTCGATATGGTGATTTTCAAACCCGTAACGTTTGATCCCGTTGCCGACAAAGCGATGCACATGCGTATGAACGCTGAAGACAATATCGAAAGCTGCGGCAAATGCCATAACGGCCAGGTGGCGCATGACATCACGGTAAAAGTACTGGGTACGGACCTGTTAAACGACCACCCCATCTCCATGCGCTACGCCGGATTGAGCTTTGCTGATCCGGACTTCCGGCCGCTGGACAATCCGACCGGGTTTGACAACGGCGTAAAGCTCTACGACGGCAATGTGGAATGCGCCACCTGCCACGATATCCATAACCCACAAAACGAACTCCTCTTGAGGGCGAAAGCTGAGGTGCTATGTCTTACCTGTCACGTCAAGTGATGCGCTATTCGACCCAAATTACCTGCGTTTTAGCCGCGCTCATACTCTCCGCCTGTGCGACTGAAAAACCCAAAGAACCACCGCCGCTGGTTTACCCGCCACCACCAGAAGAGCCGCGTTATTATTACGAACGCACGTTCCGGTCCAGCTTCGACGTAAAGGAAGTTACAACGGCGGACCGTTTTCGCATGGCGGTGACGGGAGGGGGCGCGTCCGGAAGCGGGCTTGCGAAACCCTACGGTATTGCCGTTTACCAGGGTCGGGTCTATGTTTCTGACACCGTTCAGCGCGCCGTGTTGATGTTCGACGTCCCCGGCCGGGATTTTAAAGTGATCGGCACCGACGGACCAGGAGCGATCAACAAACCCATCGGGCTGGCGATGAGCCGCGATGGCGAGTTATACGTTTGCGACAACTCCGGTAAGCGTGTGGTGGTGTTTGACAAGGACGGAAACTATCTGCGCGCTATTGGCGGTCCTGAATACTTTAGTCGCCCCTCCGGGGTTGCCGTCAGCCCGGACGGCACAAGATTATACGTGGTCGATACCGGCGGTGTGGATGATCGGGAACACCACCAATTTACCATTTGGGATGCCAAGACCGGGGCGTTTATCAAGGCGGTGGGTCGTCGGGGATCGGGGCCTGGCGAGTTTAATCTGGCCTTACAGGCCGCTACCGCACCCGATGGCACCCTTTACATCGTTGACGGCGGCAATTTTCGGGTGCAGGCATTTACCCCTGACGGCCAATTCATTCGTAAAGTAGGCACAGTAGGTATCAAGACCGGGCAGTTTTCGCGCCCCAAGGGTATTGCAGTAGATGGCCAGGGCAATTTCTACGTCATTGATACCGGCTTCGGCAATTTCCAGGTGTTCAACAAAGAGGGGCAGTTGTTGCTGTTCGTCGGCACGCGCGGCAGCTACGGTGGCCCCGGCGAGTACATGCTTCCAGCCGGTATTGCGGTCGACGAAGACGGGCGTGTCTACATGGTTGATCAGTATTTCAAGAAAGTGGATGTGTTTCGTCCGGCGCGCCTGCAAGTCAATGAAGGCTGGCTATCAACGAAAAGCAAGCCTGTGAAAAAATAACGGTTGCTACGGAATATTTTCCGCAGCAAAATTGACATACTTTTTTAGTTTAGGTACTGTCGCCGACAATACAAGTTGCTCTGTAGACTAAAACGGTCGGGATTCGGCCTGTGAGTTTAGAGCTAAATACTTTAGTGAGCAGGTAAAGAACGGGGGTAGGCTGTGATCAACATCAGATCGGTGAGTGCGTTAAGCGGGATTGCGGTGCTTTATTCAGGGATGGCGCTGGCCGCCGTCCCCGTCGTCAACGACGGGTGGACTGCACTGGTTCCTAATCCTACGGTAACCCCTGCCTACCAAACGCAGGCACCATTGACTGGTAGCATCTCCAACACGCGCCATAATCTCACCCAGTCGTTTAATCCAAATGCCGACGTCATGACCACGAATGCAAGAAACAACTACGGTGAAGTTTGCGTCTACTGCCACGCCCCGCATGGAGCCAATACCAAGATCAAGGCGCCGATCTGGAACCGCACCATCAACACCGGGACGTACATCATTTATGACAAGATGCGGACATTAAATCAGCCGATCGGTCAACCCGGGGCAAACTCGCTGACATGCTTGTCTTGTCACGACGGCACCATCGCCATTGACTCCGTCATTAATATGCCGGGCTCGGGCAGGTACAATTCAAATCAAGAAGAGTTAGCCACCATAGGCGACAAAACTTGGCTAAATACTTGGCCGAATCGTCTACGTGACGGCACGCCTACTACCTCCCCGGCTTTGGGACATCTGGAAATGGGTATTGCCACTGATGATCCCAGTAATCCACCAATCCAAACTTCGCAGGGCAACAAGTGCACAACTTGCCACAACACGAGCGATACAGGCATGCCCGATTTTAAAGGCTTCGTGCTCGGCACCGATTTACGCAATGAGCATGCAGTTGGAATCCTGTTCCCCGTTGCGGCGGGTCCGGGCATTGATTTTAATCAACCCACTGGCGTCGTCGTCGGCAAGATGCGGTATTTTGACATTACTGG
>JANOOV010000423.1:0-9886 GCA_031421535.1 Gammaproteobacteria bacterium | reverse complement strand
TCGCTCGGATCAGGGTCTTGAAATCGGCCCATTCGAACGAATGAAAGAATCGACTGAACGATTTCGGCGAAGAATCGAAAAACGGAAGAGTTGGCGTAATAAAAATTGATTTTTAGAGGGGCCCATTAGTAATGCCGTACTTGATGAAGCTTAAAATTGCAAAAACCTAACAGTGCACTATCTAAGCACTCCTTCCCACTTGCAGGGGGACGGAGTGCTTCGTTTCAACATAACGTGACGACTACACCAGAATGATGAGCACCACCGATTATGACCTGATCATCGCAGGCGCCGGTTTGGCGGGCGCCAGTCTGGCCTTGGCGGCTGGGCAACAAGGTTTGCGCGTGGCGCTGTTGGAAGCGCTTGCGCGCCCGGCCACACAGCAATCCGGCTACGACGAGCGCTCCATTACTTTGTCGTACGGCTCGGCGCGTATCTTCGCTGGGCTGGGCCTGGCAGCACACATCGCGCGCGACGCGGTGCCGATCCAGCGCATCCATATTTCGGAACGCGGTCGCTTCGGGGCGACACGTCTTGACAGCCACGAAGAACACGTCCCCGCGCTCGGCTACGTGATCAATGCGCGTCTGCTGGGCGGCGTGTTGCACGGCGCGCTCGATGCGCTGCCCAACGTCACCTGGCGGTGTCCGGCGCGGCTCACGGCGATTGCAGCCGACACTAACGTGGTGCGCGCGACCATCGACAGCAACGGCACCTCCTCATACCTCCGCGCGCAGTTGGTGATTGGCGCCGACGGCGCCGATTCCACGGTGCGCAAACTGCTTCGCATCGGCGTCACACAACACGACTACCAACAAACCGCCATCGTCACCCAGCTCACCAGCACCCGCCCGCATCAACACACCGCTTACGAGCGCTTCACCGACTCCGGCGCGATTGCACTGTTACCGATTGCCGCCGCACGGCTGGGGCTGGTGTGGATGCAAGCCAGCGACGCGGCACGCGCCGCCCTCGCACTGCCCGACGCGGAATTTCTCGCCCAACTGCAACAGCAGTTCGGTGCACGCCTCGGCCAATTTCACAGCCTCGCGCCGCGCCGTGCGTATCCGCTGCACTTGAGCTGCGCGGACTCACAGACACATGCGCGCAGCGTGCTGATCGGCAACGCCGCGCACGCGCTGCACCCGATCGGCGGGCAGGGTTTCAATCTCGGCTTGCGCGACATCGCGACGCTCGCGCAATTGCTGGCCGACGCGCGCCGCGCGGGGTCGGATCTTGGCAGTTCGGGATTGCTCGACCAATACGTCGCGTGGCGCACTGCCGATCAACAGCGCGTGGTGCGCTTCACCGACACGCTGGTGCGGGTGTTTGAATCACCCTCGCCGCCGGTCGCTGCAGTGCGGCCGCTGGGATTTCTCGCCGCCACATTGTGCCCGCCGTTCAAACATTCCATCGCCAAAAGTGCGCTGGGCTTGTCCGGGCGCTTGCCGCGCCTGGCCCGTGGGCTGCCGCTATGAACGCTAAACAAAACGACTTCGATGTGCTGATCGTCGGCGGCGGCATGGTCGGTGCCACCACCGCCTGCGCACTGGGCATGAGTGGTTTGCGCGTCGGTGTGATCGAGCCGCGCCTGCCGTCGGATGACTTTGATCCCAGACATTACGACCACCGCGTCAGCGCCATCACGCGCGCGTCGGAGCAGATTTTCCGCGCGCTCGGTGCGTGGGACGCAATGTGCGCACGGCGCGTGACACCGTTTCGTGAAATGCAAGTGTGGGACGGCGCCGGACGCGGCGCGATCCATTTCGACAGCGCCGACCTGGGTGAAGATACGCTGGGCCATATTGTCGAGAACCGGATAATGCAGACCGCGCTGCTCGATACGCTGCGCGCTTTACCACAAGTTGAAATTTACTCTCCGGCCACGCCCGCGCAATTGCGCATCGACGACGCGGCGGCGGAACTCACGCTGGACGACGGGCGCACCCTGCGCGCGGCACTGATCGTCGGCGCCGACGGCCACGCGTCGTGGGTGCGCGAACACTGCGGCATCACCATGCACACCACGCCCTACGCACAAAGCGCGCTGGTCGCTAATGTCGAGACCACGCTCCCACACCGCGACACCGCCTGGCAACGCTTCACCGCTGAAGGCCCGGTCGCGCTGCTGCCGCTGGCCAATGGCCACAGCTCGCTGGTGTGGAGCCTGCCGCACGCGCGTGCCGAGGCGCTGCTGCAACTCAATGACGCAGATTTTTTGCGTGAACTGAACGCCGCGTTCGGCGAGCGCCTGGGCGTGATCCACGCCGTCGGCGCGCGCGCCGCGCATCCGCTGCAACGCGCACACGCCGAAGCCTACGTCAGCGCCCGCGTGGCACTGGTGGGTGATGCCGCGCATACGGTGCATCCGCTGGCCGGACAAGGCGTCAACCTGGGCTTGCTCGATGCTGCCGCCCTGGCTGAAGTTCTCGCGGACGCACACCATGCCCAGCGCGATCTCGGCGATTTGCGAGTGCTGCGCCGCTATGAACGCTGGCGCAAAGGTCACAATGTTGCGATGCAAACCGCCATCGACAGCCTTAAACGTTTGTTCGAAAGCCCCCATCCCGTCGTCCTGTGGGCGCGCAATATCGGCTTGCGATTTACCGATGACCGTAGCGCACTGAAAAATCTCATCACCCGGCACGCCATTGGCCGACGCGGCGACCTGCCTGCTTTAGCCATTTCCGCCACGCGGAAAATCAGCTAATCTCGCTCCCTCCCTGCGCTTTTGCCGACGCCATGATTTGGAGCCCGCGTTGTGTTTAACCGAATTCCGCTCGTCACGCTGTTCGCCGTATCTGTGCTGGTGCTGCTCGCAGGCTGCGCGGGTACCGGCGGTAGCGTGGCGGAGCGTCCGTTTTGGCCCAAGCCCCCCGACCCGGCACGCTTTATATATGCAGCTACCGTTCGCAGCGAACTGGACATCGTGCAGGTGACCCGGGGTGACCGGTTCCGCAATGCCGTCAGCGGCGCTGATCCACGCGCGGCACCGGCGTTTAAAAAACCCTATGACGTCGCGGCGCGTAACGGGCGGATTCTGGTTTCGGACAGCGGCGGTGAAATTGTGCATCTGTTCGATATCCCGCAAGGGCAACTGTTTCGCGTCGGGCGCGGCGAGAAAGGCCGGTTGCTGCAACCGTCCGGTGTGACCATCGACACCCGGGGCAATTTTTACGTCGCCGACATCAAAGCCAAACACGTGAATGTGTACAACCCGGTCGGACATTTTGTGCGCTCGTTCGGCAGCGAGGAATTATTCGCCAAGCCCGCCGATGTCGCCGTCAGCAAATCCGGCGACCGCATTTACGTGGTGGATCTCGGCGGCATCGACAGCGACAAGCATCGCGTCACGGTGTTTGATCCCGAAGGGAAAGTGCTGTTCACGTTCGGCAAACACGGCAACGCGTTCGGTGAATTTCATCTGGCGTCGCATATCGGCGTCGGCCCCAACGACGAGGTCTATGTGCTCGACGCGGGCAATTTTCGCGTGCAGGTGTTCGACCGTGACGGAAAATTTTTACGCACCTGGGGCAAAATCGGCGTGGGCATCGGCGACTTTGCCCGTCCGCGCGGCCTGGCGCTCGACGCCGAAGGGAACGTCTACGTAACCGATGCCACCTTTGTCAACTTCCAGATTTTCAATTCACAGGGTCAGTTGTTGATGTGGATCGGCAACACCGGCCATGATGACAAACCGGGGCAATATGGGTTACCCGCCGGCATCGCCGTTGACGAAATCAACCACGTCTACGTGGTGGATCAGCTCTACACCAAAATCGAAGTACTGCGCCGCGTAACCCAGGAAGAAAGCGACCTGCTCGCAAAAAACCTGCCATTGACCGCTCGCACTAAAGGGACCGCCATCCCGCTGTCCGCCGACAAAGCTTCGGCGCCTGCCAATGGCGCGATACCGTCAAAACCCGCCCCTGCGAACGCATCACCCTGACTTTCTGCACTAACGATGCGCGAGCATAATTTCGTTTCAGTTTAGAACGCCACCACCGCTGCTTGCTGGTGGAGTGCCATCAAGACTCGGATCAGTTCACATTCATACAACGCGGCGATGGTTATTTTCTGGTGTCGAAATAGGCGTGCAGCTCCACTTCCGTCGGCTGCTTCCGGAACACAACCTCCTCGTCCACCACCAGATTCGGCGAATGCCGGATTTCAAATTTTTGGACAAGATCGGCGCACTCTTCGACGAAACACGTGCGGTACGTAATCCGCAAATGTTCGAGTTCTTTTTCCAGATTCTTACGATGCGTACAAGCTTTCGTCGCGATGATCATTACATCCATGGCGGGCTCCGAAGAAATTCCGTTGTGCTGCAAACCTCAGTTTGTACCGTGGCAGGCACGGCACCGCGTTACGCGGTGCCGTGTGTATTCTTTTATTTACTCATTATACCGTCACCACCCTGGCCACCGCCCTGCATGCCACCGGCATTCATAGTGCTGGTGCCGTCCATCATGCTACTGCCCTCCATTTTGCTGCCCTTGGCATCACCACCCATCATTTCATGGCTGCCCTTCATCTCTTTCATCATCTGCATGCCGTCCTGAATCATCTTGGCGTGCGCTTGCATGTGCTGCGTGCGCTCCTGCGGATTTTTCGCAGCGGTGATTTTGTGCATTTGCTCGTGCATCTTCAGCATATTCTCCTGCATCTTGCCCATCTGCATCTGCTTGTCCTTGTCGCTCATGGCCGCTGCCGGTTTCTTGTCCTGGTCGGTATGATGAATTTCTTCGGCCCAAGCCTGTGACAGGGATAACGGCAGGGTGACCAGTGCAGCAATAAGAAATGACTTTTTCATTTTGTAAATCTCCATATTGAGGTGATAGCTAAAAGGGTGTTTTATCGCAGGCAATAGGGCACCTAAGCAGGAGCAGGCACCGCCCCTAGCGCCCTATAAAATTATCGCGCCGCAACCACAATGCACCGTGCGGTAACGTACGAATGCCGGGGAAATTTAATTGGAGGGAAAACGCGCATCCGGCGCGTTTAGATGTTATTCAAGACGCGGAACGATCGCCCGCTGCGGCTACTCAATTTCAGAGGGCGCCGCTGCCACCGGCAACTGGCCATGCACCGAACTCACCACACGATCCATTTCTTCAGCACTCGCCGGAACCTGGTAAAACGTTTCCCCGGACAGGTGCATTCCGTTAAGGTCAAGCACCGCCCCGGTGGGCAGCGTGTCGCCACGATCAAGACCGCCCTTGACCGCGTACAGCACCCAGCGCGGGCCTTCGAGCGACAGCACCATGTACGACGCATCGGCGACCGCAAGCACGGTCTGCGCGGTTAGCTGCGATACGGTGCCGTAGCTCAACACAATGCCGGAGCCCAGCTCATAGCCTGCGGGCACGGCCACGGCTTTGGCGAGTTCATAGGTGCCCAAGGCGGCACCGGCCGCCACCGAAACTACGGCTCCACCGCCCGCGACCGTGGCCGCAGCGGTTGTGCCGACGACCTGCGTGGTCGCTTCCCCCACGACACCGGCGGCCACCATCCCGGTCCCGGCAACTGCCGCGACCGCACCCTCCACGACACCGATGGCGGTACCACCCACGGCAACGCCCGCTGCGGACAGCGGTGCACCGACGTACTGCACGGTTTTGCCGGCGGCGTATCCGCCGACCGCCGTCGCAGCGGCAGCCGTCTTGCCCACGCCGTAGACTCCGGCGCTTGCGGCTGCACCGCCCACCAGCTCACCGCCTGCCAAGGCTTGACCGCCGATCAGCTCCACGGCGCTGTAGACGCCGACCACCGCCGCCGTCGCGGTCGGCGCGGTGATGTCGTACACCGAAGCGACGCTATTCCACGCAACTTCCACGGCGATGTCGGCCACCACGAGTCCCTCGCGGACGGTCATGATGACCGGAAAGACGAGGGTGTTGACTGTTATGTAACCGAGCGACGCGGCGGCGAGTTTGCCCGCCGGTTTGATGGTCGCGTCCCAGAAAATCCCCTGCAATACCCAGCGCAACGATTTCAGCGCTGCGAGCGTGTAGCCGGTCTGGCGGCCTTGCGCGAGATCCTCGGCGGCGGCGGTAAACGATTTTTTGACGTCGCGCGTGTAGTTGCCGGTGGTCTCGACAATAATATCGGTCGCCTTGCTGGAGCTGGCTTCGCGCCATTGATTGGAGCGCTGGAACGCTGCGACGAAATGTTCCAGCGAGGCGCTCTGCGCCACCTTGCCTGCGCGTTTGCCCAGATTCGCAGGCAAGGTGGCGTAACCCTTCACAAAGCGTTCGGCGGCGAAGGACGCGTGTCGGCCCGACGCGGCCAGCGTGGCTTGCGAAGTGTTCCTCGCCAGCGTGGTGGTGCCGGTGAACAGCACGGCGGCCGCGCCATCGGTCGCCGCGCTCAACTGCTGTCCGGCGCCGAGCGAGCCGCTCGCCAGTTGCGCGCCGCTCTCAGCCACCGCCGTGTAGGCGGTGCCCGCGAAGGTTACAGCGGCGGCAGCGGTGTTCCAGCTCGTCGCCGGAGATGTCAAGACCCAGCGCCCGCCGAGCTTCGTAACCTCACGCGTACTTTCAGCAACGCGATTGGTGGCCTGATTTACTGCACCGCCGACAGCGATGCTTTTGTTCACACCCGCCGCCGCAAAATCCACGGACTCGCGCGCATGCTGGATCGACTCCTGAAACGATTGCGCCGCCCGCGTACCGGCCATGCTCAGCGCGAGGTCCAGCGCAGCGGGGCCGGGCGGAATCAAATGGATCGTGGTCATCGGCACCTGGAACGCGCCGTTGCGATACAGCGTGGCATGCCCTTCGGTGACCAGTTTTTTAGTGTTCTGCAACGGATCAACCACCGGCTGCTGCGCGCAGGAAACCAGCAGCACGCAGAGCGCGATAGGAGCCAGCGTTTTGGTTTTCATTTCGTTTCTCCTACGCGCAAATCCTGCGGCAATTGTTCCAGCACTTTTTGAATAACTTCGGGGTCGTCGCTGATCACCTGCACCTCGACGCCGCTTTCGGTGGCCAGTGTTTGCAGATCGACAACAGTGCCGACCGGAATGCTTTGCACTGGCACGCTCCCCTTGACGCCGCTCGCGTCGCTCCATTGCACCTCACCTTTCGCGGACGCAATGACTAGTCGTGGTCCGTCCCAGGCGAGAAAAACCGCGCCGTTAGCCACGCCAAGCAAGGCCTGCGTCGGGATCGCGGTCAGCGCGTTGTAGCCCAGCGCAACACCCGCCTGTGCCTGATGCAAAGTCACCTTGGTGATGCCTGTGACCAGATCGTAACTGACCTGAGCCGCGTACACCGCCGTGTCGGCCACGCTGCTTGCGACCGCCTGACCCGCGCCTGCCAGCGGTGCTGCGGTGGTCACCGCCACCTGGCTCACCGCACCGACGGCGCCGCCCACCGCATAGGTCAGCGGCACGCTGCTGTACGACGCAAGCGAAAGTCCCGCGAGCAATCCGCCTTCAAGCGTCGGGGAGACCAGCTTCACGCCCATTTTGGTCGTGTAATACAGACTCATGCCGGTGGACTCAATGGTGCGGCCACTCACGATAAAGAGCCCGGCGACCGGCAGAAAAATTAGCTTGGCCGCGAGTTTCACGCTGGCTTCGGTGCCTTGCACGGCGCTGCGCGCGGCGGGTTTGAACAGGCCCGAATACGCGGCCTTCAGATAGCCGACGAAGATGTCACCCAACGCCGCGAGCGAATTGCTGCGCTCGCCCGAGCGCCTATACGCCTTGTTAAAATCAACCTGCGCGGTGGCGAACGCGTCGCTCCAGCCGCCCTCGATATGGGTAGACATGGTCTGCTTCGCGCGGTCGCTTAACTCGCCGAGGTTAGAAAAATCCTGGCGCAACTGCTGGAAGTAATTTCCCGGCAGCGCCGTGAGCGCGGCGCGATCTTCTGCGGTGCGCTTTGCCAGCGTGAGATTGCCTTTGGCGAAACGCTCCCACGCACGCTGCATGGTGTCTGAACCATAGTCGAGCTCCGCGCGCGCCAGACCTTTGGTGAATGACCATTCCTTGCTGGTCAATTCGCTGCCCTTCTGGAAGGTATCGACGCCGGTCTGCACACTCTTGCCGACCACCTCGCCCATGCCTTTACCGTAGTCGGCACTGCGACGCTTGATGTCGCTCTGCAGTTGCGCCAGCGCACTTCCGGAGGCGGTCAGCGAATGTTGTTTTGCATACGCCAGCGCCTTTTCCGTGGACGAGATAAAAAACCAGCCTTCGTGATACAGCGAGGCATGGCCGCGCAGGTTCGCAGCGGTAATCGGGATGATTTCGCTCGGCGTGTTTTTAGCGACCGGCGGCTCGGCGGCTGCAGCGAAAACAGCAGTGATTAAACACAAAACCAGCGTACCGCGTTTTATCCGTGGCATGGATTACCCCCCTTTGTCGGGAAGCATTATGCCAAACCGGCGCGATCCTGGCAGCCTGTTGTGCTTACGAAAGGGCTATACAATTTAAAGTCGGCGCAACCCATGCCGTTACAAAAAAGGCATGCGCACGCAATCACTCGTAAATCCGTGGCCCCGATGACACGAACCCTGCTCTTGGTTGACGACGAGGAGAACATCCTGCGCGCGCTCACGCGCGTGTTTCGCCGCGACGGCTACACCTTGCTTTCCGCAACCGGCGGCGCGGCGGGTCTCGACCTGCTCGCGCACAATGCGGTGGGTGTCGTCATTTCCGACCAACGCATGCCGGAGATGACCGGCGTGGAATTTTTGAGCCGCGTAAAAAAACTCTATCCGGACACCTTGCGCATCGTACTGTCGGGGTACACCGAGCTGAAGTCGATCACCGACGCCATCAATCAGGGCGCGGTATACAAATTCCTCACCAAGCCGTGGGAAGACGACTTGCTGCGCAAGCATGTGGAAGATGCGTTCACCCACTACGAGCTGCGCAACGAAAATCGGCGGCTGACCACCGCGCTGCAACACTCCAACACCGAACTTGCGGCGCTGAACGACACTCTTGAACAGCGTGTCGAGGAACAGACGCGCGCGTTGCGCCTGAACCTGCACGCGCTGCGCGTCACGCATGATGTGCTGGAACAATTACCGTTGGCGGTGCTGGGCATCGACGGTTCCGGCATGATCGCCATCGCCAACCGCATGGCCCATCAAATGGCGGACGCACCCATAGGCGCCTTGCTCGGCGCGATGGCGGATACGGCGCTGCCGGGCTCACTGCGTGACGCCATCAACACCTTGCCAAAGGCGGGCAATGAAACCGTCACGGTCGAATTCATCCCCGGCCAGCGCACCGAACTCTGGAGTCACTATCTCGATGAAAACACACCCGCGCGCGGGCGTATCGTGGTGTTACGACCGGTAGCCGCGCTGCGCTAATCCCGATGCCCAATCTTCTGACCCATGATCTCGAACAACGCCTGGAGCGCTTGCCGCCTTTTCCTGAGGCCGCAACGCGCGCACTGGAGGAGCTGGGTCGTGACGATGTGGATTTCGCGCGCCTGGAACATGCGATCGGCAGCGATCCGGTGCTGACCGCACGCCTGCTGCGCATCGCCAACTCGCCGTTTTACGGCCTGCCGCGCAAGATCGCCGCCGTCAAGGACGCCTGCATGCTGACCGGCGCACCGACGTTGCGCAACTTGATCATCGCCTCGGTTGCAATGCGGCAATTCTCCGCAGATCAAACCACACAGGCCGCGCGCACGACGGTGTGGCGCCACAGCGCGCAATGTGCGGCATTCACCGCCGAGCTGGCGCAGGCGGTGCGCCAGCCGCGCGATATTGCATTCACCGCCGGGTTGCTGCACGACATCGGCAAACTCGCGCTCGCCGCCCTGTTTACCGAGGAATGCGTGCGTATCCACGCGCGCGGCGGAACGCTGGAAGCCGAATCCGAAGTGCTGGGCGCGACCCACGCCGACATCGG